>JAIDPG010000234.1 GCA_029062865.1 Oscillospiraceae bacterium | reverse complement strand
ATTAAGCGTATGTCCCTCGATGGGCATATAACCTATTTTAATATGTCTGAGGTGGGCGAGGTAATGAAAGCCTTGCGCATCGCCACTAGTTAGTTTTAACTAACCGCGTGAACTTACAAACAGGTATACCATAAAAGAAAGTATCTCCCTTTGTTGGTTATAAACATCTCAAATCCATTGCTGCAAAAAAAATCACCTCCCAAAGATAACTTTGAGAGGTGATCCCACCCTATAACCATAATTTTGATTTTACTAAACTACTATCAATGTTTTATAAAATCTCCCAATACCCAAAACGCTTGCCACCCACGCGCTGTATGCGACCGCTTGTCTGCAAATTTTTCATTGACCTCTGAACGGACGCTCTTGAAACGTTCAGCTTTTTTAGCAAGTCATCCTGCTTCACACTTGGATCATTTTTTATTTCCGCTATGATTCTATCTTCCAAAGCTTCATCTAAAGCCTCATTTTGATGCTTTGGATTTTTGGAGCTTTGTGAATGTTCAACTTTTGCAGCAACAAACTTGACAGTCAGATCATCACCCAGCTTCTTATATTCTGGAACAGGCGAGCCAAACTCATTACAAGACTCATAAATTTTCTGAATACCCCTTCCCCACGCTTCAATATATCCTGCACGATAAAACATTATCTATTGAAGGGTTAAACGGAATCGACGATCAGAAGTTTAATGACAATCAGGCTACCCTTAAACAAATCCGCGAAACACTCCGACAGAGTATGTCGTGCGTTTGGAATTAAACCGATTGATACGGAACGCAGGGCAGGTCGGGGCATTGATTATAATGAATGGGAGCATAAGCAACGCGGCACCTCCTGGAAACAAAAAAACGTCTTGAGATTGACGGACTGATACTCAAGGTCAAGAATGTTGACGAGCTGCTTGCCGAGTTGGAAATGCTCGGCTACACAATACGGCGCGGAAAATATATTTCGATCAAAGCTCCCGATCAGCAGCGAGCAGTGCGCTTGAAAACTCTTGGTGAGACTACACGGTCGAGCAACTTGCTTCAAGAATTTTGTGGCGTGATGTCGAAGCAGGATTAAACAATCCGTGTGAAAGGTCGGCACTCCGTGACAAGTATTCGGAAACTATCAACAATATTCAAGAGGTCAACGCTTCCCATCCGTCACTTGAACAACTTGGAATTTTGCTTACCGTGATAGATCGTGACCGCTTACAGAGTATTGGAGAGGTTGACGGTAAAATAGAACAAATTAAATTTGAATTAGAGAAATCCAGACAGGAGGTAAACAGTATGAAAACAAAGTGCAATTTATTAAAGAGTCTTGCGACACAGCCGGAGGAATATTTCACGCCTATGGACAAGCCCTCGCTCACGGCAGAGGAACAGCTTTGTGTGGAATGCACAGGGAAACCCTCGCCCAGAAAAAAATGAGAGCCGTTCGGACTTAGACTACCTCAAGGTGGTTATCGCTGATGTCGAGAAAAAATCTGCACCGATCGAAGCACATAATAAGTGCGCTTCGCTTTTAAAAGAGTACTCCGATATCACAACTACATACAAAGAAATCTCGCAAGGCGATTATATTAGCAAGTTAATCGAACAACAAAGGAAAAGGACGAGCCGCAGACACGTCCACGAAGATAAACAGTTGAAAAATCGACGGAAAGGAGAAGAATGTTCGCAGAAACAAGTTTCAGCTGAAATGTACAGTCAACGACCGCCGTAGCAACGGCAAGCAGTACGCCGTCTGAATACAATTTCGGAAAGACGACCTATATCGTTAAATCAATTTTCGCAGATAATTCATCCAAAGACCTTGAACATATTGTCGAGCGTTTAGCGCTGAACGAAGTTGAAGAAAGCGAAAAAATTTCGCGGCTTAATACAAATCGGAACGCTTATGGTATAATTATTATAGTGTTCCGACTGTCGGAAAGTTAGGTTACAGTGAAAAGACAGTCAAATGAAAATAAGATCACGGCTCTCTAATGCCGTTTTAGCCACGATGATATGTTGTAGGGCGACTCCAACAGCATTAAAAATCAGAAGCAAACTCTTTCGGAGTATGCCGAGAAAAATGGTTATACAAATTGTCAATTTTATGTTGACGACGGGATCAGCGGCACCACCTTTGATCGCGAAGGATTTCAAAATATGATATCCGATGTTGAAGCAGGAAAAGTCGGCACGGTGATTGTAAAAGATATGTCGCGTTTCGGACGTGATTATCTGAAAGTCGGTTACTATACCGAAGTGATGCTTGAGAAATATGACATTCACTTTATCGTCGTAAATGACGAGTGGACAGCAATCTTGAAAGCAACAGTTTTACTCCGGTACGCATTTTTTTAATGAGTTTTAAACTAACGATTCTCTTGACAAGAGCAAGTGCGGCAATGTGTGCGGAATTTAAACTGCCGATTGGATGGTTCCTATCGCATCTTTGCATTGAGAATCCTTTTGCCACTTTAAAAAACCTCACAGCTTTGCTGTGAGGTTTTTTAAATAATGTGTATCGTGGCAATAAAAAAAATGACAAAATTTTAAGTACTTGATTTAAATTATATCAAACAAATAAACCGGTATAACTGCCCATTTTTACAAGTGCTCTCATACCCCAGTTCGATACAGAGTATTCATTATCACGAGCAAGAAGCATTCTTTCTCTGAACTGCGTTTCAGGGGTTGATAAATGAAGAAGTCCTGTCTTTTTAAGAATCTGATTGGTTGTAACCAAAAATGGCTCGAATGGAAAACTTGCTCCTTTTGGAACAGATTTTTTATTATCATTGTAAAGATATACTGTTACAAGAGCATTATATCCCGGTTTAAGAAAGCATCTGCAACCTAATATCTGACCGCTGTCCTGAACTATATTTGTTTTATCAAGAAATATGGGATTTCCCTTACTGTCTGGCTGACTACATGAAAATCCTACCTGAAATCCTGAAAGCTTTTCTGGAGCAATCTCACAGCTAAATTCGCAGATATCATCTGATATATCAGCTGGAACTGTAAGATTAATTGTGTATGAACTTTCAATTTTGCTACCACAATCAAAGGTCTGAATATTTCTCCATCCCCACTGCAAATTATTAGCTACGAGGTCCGCCATGTCAAGAGAGGATGATACCTCAGGAAAAGGATTTGAATTTGCATCGTCATTAATCTGTGCAATCAGACAAAAGTGCGTACCATTATCCGGCTTAGGCGTATTTGTCCATACAAAAGGTCTATCGCATACCTTGATTTCACCGGGAGCCATATTTTTGAGCATTCCCTTACCCGACGGACTAATATCCGTGCCTATTCGGTTATCTTTCCATAGGCTCGGCCATTGTATGGCATCGGATTGTGCATAATAAAGAGATACATTTCGGGTAATACTTTCAGCCCCTCCGTTTTTTGCCCTGACATAAATATAATTTGACATTCCGGCGGTAACTCCGCCCGAACATTCCGTTGCGTATTTTTCCTCAGACGCAAGAACAGTTTGATAATCCGCCAAAGGTGAGGTTCCGCTTACCCAGATGTCCGGGCAGGACGAAAGTGTTCCTGTAGCGGGAACTGTGCCGATATTCGTAAGATTCGGGCGCATAAAAGCTTTTTCAAAATTAGACATTATTATTTTCCTTTCTGCTATAATAATTTAGTCGGCATAACCATGACAACCCGGTCATGATTTACACGCACTTGTTGCTTAAGCTATAATGAAAGCAATAATTGGACTGACGATTCCTTTTTGGGTACGCCACACCCGTAAAATGCTTTCATTACAGCGTTCGATTTTGCAGGCAGAGCTAGCCTATGGCGCGCTCATATTACTCAGCAGAAAGAACAGGTAATGAGTAAAGTGCGGATTATCCGATTGCAATTCTGCTTTTAGGAGAGATATTTATAAACGCAGAGCAACTGAAGCTCTTGCCCGGCAAACCCAAGATCGTTACGGAGTACACATGTCGTATTATGAACCAATATCCGGCGCACTCCACAACGAAGATATATTTGTTTCCGCAGTCATCAATCCTTTGCAGATTGACGACTATGGTACAAACCGTGTAAGAAAAGTCAAGACCGATAAAAAGGACGCATTTAAACCGGCAAATTACGCCCGTGTCACGAAAGCTTTGAATCGATCTTTCTTGCTTGAAAATTTGTCGTATTTACCAACCGATTAACTTTTTCCTTTTTCGGCGGTGTTTTTGTTATACCGGATTATATGACAATGTATCATCAAATAATGTGTTACCGATGGCATCAATATCATTGGCGCAGGAAAAATAGGTTCCGGTTATAGCAAAGCTTGTAAGCTGACCGCCAATTACAGGTATCACTGCCGATACACTATAAGTTAAACCTATTAAACTCTTTAAAAGTCCTATTTTCAAACAGCACATCAAAGGTGGAACTATATTGAGAATGTAATCGCTTACACCCGGGGGTTGTGATGGCATACACAGAGCACAAATTGCAGCTGCTTCAAAAAGAACTCCATAAATTAATGTTATTACCTTTGGATATTCTAATGAAGAATTTTCGGGCATTGTTCGTTCAATTATCAGAAATACCAAATCCAAAATAACACCGCCGCAGACAAATCCATAATTAATCCACTCAGCCACACTTGGATCGGTGAACCAGCATACCGCACTTGTTAAAGCCCATATAGTTTCACATGCAAAGCACCCCAGATTAAGTGAAAACGGAATAATAGCTTCCGTAACAATAGACGCAGCGTCAACATATGAAGAAGCCATGTAGTAAATAAAGCTTGAAATTCCGTTAACTACCTGCAAAACAGATTTCACCCATACAGGCGCAATGACAGAAGATACCTTTGTTTCTGTGAGGGCGGTATTCCGGTCCTGTTTCCCGCATATTGCTGATTTGTAAGAATCTGAATTTATATATTTTTTAAATTCATTAAACTCTTCTTCATTTGCAATGGGAGCCTTTTTGTTTATTATTTTATGTACAATAGTAACCGGGAGAGCAATGATCAAACTGAAAACTCCGGAAACCGTAAGCTTATCTCCCTTGGTTATTTTAGTAAAGAGCGTTGAAAGAAACGGAAGCTTAATTTCCTTTGTCAACAACTTATAAATAGTCTTAACTACCTTGCGGCACAATTCAAAAGTTGCTTTTACAACGGCTTTTGCGGCTGAAACAACAGTAACAGCCAATCCTTCAAAAAGCTTTATGAGTCCACAAAGCATATTGTTGAACATGTTATCTCTGCCGTTGAATACGCTGCCAAAATAATCAAAAGCTTCCTTAAAAGCCTCATTTTGCTCGGTCTCAGATGCAAAATCGCTTAGTATTTTCAAGAAGTCGTCTTTTTCTGCTTTAAATGAATCATACGGTTCTGCCGCTAATAAGTTCTCAGATGACGAGACAGACGGAACATCTCTGTAAATATACTGATTGTAAAGGAAGTTATTTGATACATTATATTCTATCGCAGCATCGTTTTTAGTGAAACCGTTTCCCGAAAGCATTTCTCCCAATGAAAGCTTAGGATCAAGCTTCGAAACGAATTTATCTGAAGTTTCAGATATTTTAGACTTCAGATAATCAAAGCAGCCGTTGGCTTTTGATTCAGCGTATTCAAGTGTACTGTCAGCGCAGTCAAAAATTTGATCTACGCAATAATCGATCATTCTTTTTGTTCTTAAAATGTCATTCCAATTGAAAATATATCCGATCCACTGGAAAACATCGGAGAAAAAAATCTTTACTTCATTAAATACGCTTTCAACAACATCCCATACCTGCTGTGCTGTGTCCACGATTTGAGTAAACAGATGTTCAACTTTATCCTTAACATATGTAATAACTGTTTTTACAGTATCCTTTACAACAGTTACCACTACTTCAACTACCTCGACTATTTTCTTCGCAACGGCCCTTAAAAAATCGCCAATTCTTTTGAAGAAACCTTTTCCGACAATAGTGTCGTTATTTTCCGCTTTCAGTAGCAATAAATCTATTTCTTCCTGTGATTTTAAAGTATAGGTTACCCTATTACCTTCTTTTTTAAGGCACCATCCTCCCGAATCACGGAGAACGTTTGTAGGTATTATTTTTTCATGAGTGCCTATACGGTCGCGACCTATCCATTTTGCTTCTCCGGCAAGCATATTATTCTTATCGGATGAGGGGATCAAAGCAACACATTCCTTTAGCGCTTCCGCAACGCTTTGCGCTGTTTCTTTATCTCTGTATTCATCCGGAAGAAGCCAGATGCCATCATTTTTCTTGGCGTTGAGCAGTCCGTCGCCGTCAATGTTTTTTAGAATATTCTGCACTGGAGAATATTGAGAAATCGCTAAAACCGATTCACTTTCAAAAACACTCTCGCCGTTTTTAGGATTGTTGGAAAAAGAAACATAAATTTCAGGAACACTTAACATACATATTTCCTGAGCAATGTATGCCATACCGTTTTCATTTGTAAAACATGAAAACTTGTTGTTAGGTCCTATCATAACGCTCTCGCCGTTAATTTCAATTCTGGTATCCTCATTGCTCCATATAGAAATTTCAGCCTTGGGATATATTAATCCGCAGGAATCATAAGCTGTTATTTCTGTCATATACGATTTATATTCATATATATCATTTTCGGTTTTTAATCCTATTTCCTGTATATTCCAGTTGCTTGATGAATCTTCTAAAATCATTTGATTTACTTTTTTATTTTTACTGTCAGCACACAGTACAGACAGCATTTCGCCATTGCAGTCAGAAATGCAAAAATCCGAAATTTCACTGATAATCGGAGATAAATCAGTAAAAGTATCATCAATAGTACTAAAAAAACCGTGATATACATTTAAGCCGGAGTCAAGGGCAATAATGTGCATACCTATGATTTCTTCATAATGAAGTCTTGACTTTGTAAAATTTGCGCTATGCGCGCACAGTGTCCATTTACTTGACACGGTATTAAGAACATATAAATCCTCGTCAATTACGACAGAAATAATATCCGCTTTTGCTGTTGGTTCGAATGAAGAATAAATATCCACACAGTTTCCTTTTACAGGAATAGAAGGATAGCTTTCGGTTTTCCCGGATAATGCGTGTATACCAATTAATCGACTTCCACAAAAAACAATTACAGGATCGCTTTCATCTGACAAAAGCCACATGCATTTTGAAGATGATACGGTTATACCGGATGATTTTAAAATAGTATTTTCATTTTGCCACATTCCGCACAAAACATGCAGATCACTTTCGGACTCGCTTAACCCTGCCTGCATAATAACTGCTATCCAAATTTCTTTCCCTATTTTTCTGACGGAAATACCGCATATTTTTATAGCCGAATACGGCATATCCATATTTATCTTTTTGGAATTCTCAAAAATATCATTTCGTTTGATGGAAAAATGCAATTCTTCCCCTTGAACCGCAAAAACAATTATATCACCATTATCACAGATAACTGAAGAAATATATGATCCATGAATATCAAGAGCAGCAGAATCGTATCCTGTACTGCTTTCTTTGTTATGACAAAAACTTTCCACATATCTGTCTGTTCTCATACAAAAAAAGTCATCCAGGTTATGCTTATTCCTAATGCTCTGAAGCTGTTCTCCCATTTCAATAGATTGGGAAAGCCTATAATTCTGCATAAAATTTGTATAAACCGTACAATATCCCTTTTCATTTTTTACACTATTTTTTTTCATAATTTTCTTGTATGATATAGTTAAGACCATATCATCCTTTCCTAAAATTTACGCTCGGCTCGAAGAAAAGGAAAAAATTGAACAGCTGAGCGAGCGCAGCGAGAGAAGCTGTTCAATTTTTCGGCGGGTGAACAACACCGCGCCGAGATGTGTTAAATAAGCTTGAACACCATGGACTTTTTACAATTCCTTGGCTCGCAGACGGCTGGCATAAAGTATATGGCCACGATTTTATTCAAAATGTTTATATCCGGATATGACGCGTCAACGCACGATCTTTGTTCCTAAAATAAGCATACCATATACAAACTAGAAAATCAACCACTTTTATTTCTGGAAATTGCCCATCACTCATTTCCTTGCGCAAGATGTCGATATTTTGCGTGAAATGCACGATTTTTGTGCCTTTTGTCAATTATTTATTTAAAACTTTGTTAATTATAACTATAACAAAATCCCCTGAAAATTTCCAATTTTGTCGAAATCCGAATTTATCAATTCTGATTTCGACATGATGGCTTGCCTTACATTCCCATTGACTTTCCATGTTCCTCGGACTCGCCTTGATCTTCATAGACATTGAAATTTGCCACAAAACCAAAAAATCGCCCGCAGCTTCATCACGACGCAGACGATTTTTAAAGGTAAACCACCAATCCAAATACAGGGTTACTGGGATAAAATACCAACAAATTCACATCCTCGTGATTGTTTGTATTTATCCGGTTTGGATTACGCTATACTCTTGGAACGACCACACCAAACACGGTTTTTTCGGGATAAAAAACAAATAAAGGAGAGCCATCTAGGTGGTTCTCCTTTGTTCGATATGGTGCTGCTGACCGGACTTGAACCGGTATGGTATCACTACCGAGGGATTTTAAGTCCCTTGCGTCTGCCGATTTCGCCACAGCAGCTTGTGGGTTTTGAGTTCGACTTAAATATTATAGCATAAAAAATCGGGTTTGTCAAGGGAAAAAACGGAATTTGCGCCAAAATTCTCCGCAAAGACGATCCCCCGCCTGACGGCGAGGGATCTTTTTGGATTTGCTTGTTTGCGCTTGTCAATGGGAGGCTTCTGCGCTCATAGATTCGGTTCTGCGGAAAAGCAGCGAAATGCACCAAAGCGCCGCCACCGCGACCAGAATATAGAGGATGCGGCTTATAACCGCCCCGCTGCCGAACGCCCACGCGATAAGGTCAAAGTCGAAAATGCCGACCAGCCCCCAGTTCAGCCCGCCGATAACCAGCAGGCAAAGAGCTATCTTGTCCATAACCGTAACCATTGTTATCATTCCTTTCAAAATATAAATTTAAGCATATAGTGATCGGTTTCAAGTATATTTTCCGCATTCGCCGCGGCGATTATTCTTTCGGGGAAGTTTAATTTTTTCTTGATTTGGGATTGTTTTCCGGAGCCTCGCAGCGTTCTGCCCGTGATTTTAAGAGTTACCCGAAAAATTACCGAACTGTAATTAAATTGTAATGAAATAGTAATATTCGCGAGTTATAATTAAATCATAAAAAGGAGGAATTACTATGGAGCTTTTGAAAATCGAAAATTTAAGCAAGACCTACGGCAAGGGGGAAAACGCCGTGAGGGCGCTGGACGGCGTTTCGTTTTCCGTGCCGAAGGGACAAATGGCGGCGGTTATGGGACCGTCGGGCTCGGGGAAATCCACGCTGCTGCATATTCTCGGCGGAGTTGACAGACCGACCGACGGAAAGGTTTTCCTCGACGGGCAGGACGTTTACGCGCAGAATAACCACAACCTCGCGATCTTCCGCCGCAGACAGGTCGGGCTTATCTATCAGTTTTACAACCTGATCCCCGTGCTGAGCGCAGAGGAAAACATCACGCTGCCGATGATAATGGACGGCAGGAGACCTAAGCCGCAGCAGATAACCGCAATGCTCGACAGGCTTGATCTGCTTGAACGCCGACATCATCTTCCATCGCAGCTTTCGGGTGGGCAGCAGCAGCGCGTTTCAATAGGCAGAGCGCTGTTCAACTCGCCCGGGGTGATCCTCGCGGACGAGCCTACGGGAAATCTCGACAGCAAAAATTCCGCGGAGATCGTCGCGCTGCTGAGGAAATCCAACCTCGAGCTTAACCAGACTATGCTGATTATCACGCACGATGAAAACGTCGCGCTGCAATGCGACAGGATAATCACGCTCTCCGACGGGAAGATCATCAGCGACAGGCTCACGGGGCAAGCGAGGAGGGGTGACGATGTTTGAGGGAACTCTGGCGAGAAAATACATCTCCGCGCAGAAGCGCCACTCGGCGCTTACGATTTGCAGCATTGCGATCGCTCTCGCGCTTATCGCGACGCTGTTTTCGCTGTTCTCCACCGGGATGAGTATTCTGCGCAATATCGCGTATGACGACGGCGATTATCATATTATGATTTGGGGCGTGGACTATGGGGGGCTTACACAGGAGCAGTACAACGCGGTAGAGAAAGCCGTCGGCGAATACGGAACCTGCACGCGGGTGGGCGATATGATTACGGGGCACGCGGTATTTAACGCGAAGATAATGCTCGAAAAGGACATCGACAACGCGAAAAATTTTGTCGGCAAAATCGAGAGAAAAATGGGCTTGGATCAAAACGAGCGGCTTGGCTACACCGTAAACTCGACGCTTATGGAGCTCGATATGAGGGACGACCAGTCTAAGCTGTATATGCTGTCGACCATTGCGGTGTTTTACGTGTTCGTGCTGTTTTTCATTATGATGCTGCGGCTTATAATCGACACGGCGTTTGAGGTGTCGTCAAAGGAGCGCGAGCGGCAGTTCGGCGTTTTGCAGTCGATCGGCGCGACCCCAAAGCAGATTGTGAAGATAATCACGTGCGAGGGGCTTCTGCTGTCCGTTATCGGGATCCCGCTCGGAACGGCGGCGGGCGTGGGGCTTGGGTATCTGGTTTACCGCGCGGTGCTCGGGACGGGGCTGTTCAATTTAAGACTTTCGCCGTCAAAGGCGGCGGAGCTCGTACATTTTTCCGTTAATCCGTGGCTTTTGCTGCTGGGAGTTGTCACGGGGCTTGTCTGGGTGCTGCTTTCGGCTTACGGCACGGGTATGCGCATTATAAAAAAGAGCCCCGTAGAAGCGATAAGCGGGCGCGCGAACGAGGTCAAAAGGGTGAGCCGCTCGCCGATGCTCGGCAGGCTTTTCGGCTGGACGGGGAAGCTCGCCTCGCGCAACAATAAGCGCCAGCCGAAGCGCTTCGCCGCGGCGATCGTGGCGCTGACGCTTTCGATAGCGGATTTCTCGGCGACAATGGTCGTAGTAAGCGACATTCGCGGCGCGGCGGATAAATACTATGAGGAATACGGCATAAGCGAAGATTTCCGCTATTATTTCTTCAACGGAGCAGACGCCGACACCGTTGCCCTCAACGATGAAAATCTGCGGAAAATCGAGGAGAGCGGCTTGTTTGAAGCGCCGATGCTCTTGATTGATATAAGCGGAGTAAGCCCAAAGGACGAAAACAAATGGCGTCCGAGTTTCCTTGTACGCTTTCTGAATGAAGCGGCTTATGAAGAAAATTATTACGGCGAGCCGCCGATTTCTTATGACGAGCTCGCGAAGAGCGGCAAATACATCTTTGGGGAGAAGGTTCTTGAATATGCGGACGACAACGTCTTTTCGCTTGTTTTCGAGGACGAGGAAATGATTAAGGTTTCCGAGGAGGAATATAACGCGCTGTCGCCGGAGGAGCAGGAGAAATTCACCTCGAGATATACGATACAAGGCGTGACGACCTACGGCTACTACCCCGAATACATCGCAAGCTTCGAGATTGACCCCGACTTTGTCACCGACAAGTACCCCTACACCCTTGTCGCGGCTTATGAAACGTATTTAAACGGCGAGTTCGCGAAGTTCCGCGAACGGTCACACAGCGACGGTGGATTTTGCTCGCTTATAAATCCAGACGACCTGGACAAGGCGATTGAGTTCTTCGAGGAGAATTCGATAATCTACGAGGACGAGACCGCCGAGCGCCGGCAGCTTCTCGCGACGATTTCCTCGGTAAATATCGTGGCGATCTTCCTGATCGTGCTGATCGCGCTTATCGCGGTCGTGAACATGGTAAACGTCCTCGTGACGGGCATTTTAAACCGCCGCGCCGAGCTTGCTGCGCTGCAGTGCGTCGGAATGACCGAAAAAGACCTCCGCAAGATGACGCTTATCGAGTGCCTGCAATATGCGCTGACATCGGGGATCGCGGCGGTATTCGTCTGCGAGGCTTTAATGCTGCTCACGAAGTTTATGCTGACAACATTGACCGATTTGGTTGAATTCGAGTTTCTGAACAGCGCGATTTCGTTTGTGCAGCCGCTGCCGATTATTTTCATCGCGTCGATATGCGCGTTTATAATCGCGGTGACAGCGTCGATCATTGCGCTGAAATCAACGCGAAAGATGACATTGGTTGAACAGATCCGCGCGAATTAAAAACTAAAAAATCCCCCGCTTCGCGGGGGATTTTTTAGTTGTAAACTCGTATCTCGAACTCAGCGCCGAGGGGCGGGGCATTTCGCACCGTGAGGCTTCCGTTTTGCAGCGCGATTATTTTCCTTGCGAACGCGAGCCCTATGCCATAGCCTGCTTTGTTGAATTTGTCTTCACCTTTGGGGCGGTAAAATCTCTCGAAAACGCGCGGGAGCTCCTGCTCGGGGATCCCGTCGCCGCTGTCCGTTATGACGAGCCCCGTGTAAAGCGCGTTTTCGTCGGCGGAGATTTTGATCTCCCCGCCCTCGGGGGTGTGCTCCATGCAGTTTTTGAGAATATTCGAGATCGCCTCCGCGCAGTACAGCCTGTCGCCGCGGAAGGTCGGCTCGCCCTTGATCTCGGTTCGGAGGGTGATGTCTTTCAGCTCGATCGGGATCGAAAGCGGCTCGAGAGCTTCTTCGATAAGCTCCCTTACGGAAATTTCCTCAGTTTTGAACTCCACCGCGCCCGCCTCTAACCGCGATAAGCCGAGCGTCGTTTCGAGCATTCTCTGCATTCTCGACAAAAGCCCGTAAAGCTCCCGAATATGCTCGGCGCGCTCATTCTCCGAAAGCTCGGGGCGGCGTAACATTCCCAAAACGAGCAGCATTGCCGTAAGCGGCGTGCGGAGCTGGTGCGTCATATCCTCAAGCGCTTCCTTCATAAACCGCTTGTCGTCTATCAGCGCGGAATTCTGCTCGCGAAGGCGCACCGTCAGCTTGCGTATCTCGTCGGAGAGTATGCTCAGCTCCCCCTCGCAGTATTCGCTGAGATCCACGTTGTCCGCGCCGCGGAGAATGTCGTCGATATCGCCGCAAAGCCGCGAGATTTTTTCGTTTCGTTTTGACAACGGCATAAACTGCGTTGTTATAACAATTATCGATACCAAAAGCAGCACCGCCGCCGCAGGAACGCTGATAAACAAGCAGCCCGCAAACCCGAGAGCTACGACCGCCGCTTGGCAAACAAACGAAACGCGTGTCTCGCGCTCTCGCATAATATTCGTAAAATTCATTCGTCCACCGCCTTATAGCCCAAGCCGCGCACGGTTTTAAGGATCTGCGGCTTTTGAGGGTCGTCCTCTATTTTATCGCGAATTCGCTTGATATAGACGTTCAGCGTGTTGTCCTCAACAAACTCGCCCGAAATAGTCCAGAGCTCGTCCGCAATTCTGTCGCGCGACAGCAGAATTCCCTTGTTCGTGAAAAACAGCAGCAAAAGGCGGTATTCCAGCGCGGACATCGAGATCTCCTCGCCGTTTTTCGTGACGATCCCTTTTACGGGGTCGACGCAGACGTTTTTGCATTGAAGCGGTTGCGCCGGTGAGGCTCCGCGCTTTCGCATCGCGTTTTTTATCCGCGCGACAAGCTCCCGCGGGCGGAACGGCTTGCCGATATAGTCGTCCGCGCCGACCTCGAACCCCGCGACCGTGCAGCCCTCATCGGCGGAGGCTGTGAGGAAAATGACGGGAACGTCACGCGTTTTCTTAATTTCGGAGCAGATCGAAAAGCCGTTGCCGTCGCCGAGCGAAATATCCAGCAGAACGCAGTCGAACTCGCCGTCCTCAAACGCCTTGAGCCCGTCCGTCTGCCCGAACGCGTGGACGACGGAAAAGTCCTCCGTGCGAAGATACTTCACAAGATTTTCCGCGAGCGTCCTGTCGTCCTCCACAAGCAAAATGTTAGCAAGCATTGTGTCCTCCCGTTTTTTGTTGTATTATTTATAATAATTATAACATATGTTTTCTCTTTTTTCAAGCGGGATAAAGCAAAAACGATTGACAACAGCCTTGCTTTATGCTATAATTTAGAAAAGCGTGATATAGAGCGACCGAAAGGATTTGCGTATGAGACATTCAACAAAAATTATCGCTATACTGTTTTTGACTTTGTCGATATGCTTGTCGGGCTGTAAAAGCGGAAGCGCGATCGACGAAGAAAACACTCCCGCTTCGGATTTGTCGTTTTCGAGCGATGATCTTGTACAAAGCGAAGCCGCTCACGAGAATGATCCTACTTTTTCAAGCGAGGCTCGGAATTTGAAAACTGTTGATTTCAGCAGTGAACAGAGCGCGCTGAAGGGTTATATCAAATTTGCTCGCTCCGAAATAAGCAGCGGCTTTTTGAACGGAGACGAGTGCGCGATCACGCTTCGGAACGTTTACGGCAATGAAAATCCGGAGATGATAATTGCAATTAGGAAAAAACGACCGTCTGTTACTCACGAACACTCTTTCACCACAGATGAGAATGATGAACCTATTTATTTAGGAGAATTCTATGGCGTTCACGATGCTTTCTATACTGATGGCGAATTTGTTTACGCAATTTGGGAAGATGAAACGGCAATGGGAATAGAAAAACTTCACCCCCTCGAGGACGAGGCTGCCCCCGATCTTGCCGAATATCAAAATAGCGACGCATTAGATTTTGTCAACAATACCCACACGTATTTTGTGCGGTATAACAACCGGGATTGGGATAGTGAAAAACAATGCTGGAAAAATCCCGAAGAACTCGCCGCTATGTTTTACTACGAGGATTCGGGTTTATACGAGGCGTACCTTGTTTCAAAACGGGTATTGGATTTAGCAGCCTTTGAGATCAACGATTATATAAATGATGAAGGCAACCACATTCCTGCATATCCCCCCGGAGAAAACTATTTGGTTAGCAGGCGGGAATATGAACAGATAAAGTCCAGGGTTTTCGAAATATTAACCCAAATTACCGATGAACCCGTCATTTCAAGCGGCTGGATAGATATTGACGATGTTGATAAGTGGCTGGATTCTTTGGCATAAACTTAATCACATTTCCACACAAGCCTGTTCAAAGCTCGAACAGGCTAAAATACTTGACAAATCCCAATAATTCTGCTATAATAGAAACGGCAAATTTCGCTTATGCAATAAAGAGGTGCTTGTTATGAAAACGATAACCGATATGGTTTTTGACGAGGAGCGTGCGCTGTATGGCGAGCGCGATATTGTCGCGCGGAATTGCAGGATCGACGGTCCCGCGGACGGCGAGAGCGCCTTCAAGGAATGTAAAAACGTCACGGCGGAAAACTGCTTTTTCAATCTGCGCTATCCGTTCTGGCACAACGAGGGGCTTAAGATCAGCGGCTCGGAGATGACGGAAAATTGCCGCGCGGCACTTTGGTATTCGCGCGATATCGTGATCGAGAACACAAAACTGCACGGAATAAAGGCGCTCCGCGAGTGCTCGGACGTTGTAATGCGGAATTGCGAGATCGTTTCTCCGGAATTCGGCTGGTCGGTGAAGGGGCTTACAATGTCCGACTGCGCCGCCGAAAGCGAGTATTTTATGATGCGCTCAAGCGATTTGAATTTCACAAACGTGAATTTTACGGGAAAATATTCGTTTCAGTATATCGAAAACTGCCTGTTTGAGGATTGCGTTTTTGACACGAAGGACGCGTTCTGGCACGCGAAAAACGTGATCGTCAGAAACTCCGTCGTCAAGGGCGAGTATCTGGCTTGGTATTGCGAAAACGTGACGTTCGAGCGGTGCAAAATAATCGGCACGCAGCCGCTTTGCTACTGCAAGGGATTGAAGCTTGCGGAGTGCGAAATGATCGACGCGGAGCTGGCGTTTGAGAAGTCCGAGGTCGAGGCGTGCGTTACAACGCATATCGACAGCGTGAAAAACCCGCTTTCCGGAAAGATCTGCGCGCCGTCCGTCGGGGAGCTTATCCGCGACGACGAGAACTCACGCGGGGAGGTTGTCATCTGCGGGAATTGCCGCTGTGCCTAAAGCCTGTTCAGTATCTCAAAAAGAAAACCTGCGCGAATTCGCGCAGGTTTTTTGTTATCCCAGATATTTCTTTACCGTCTGTATAATCCTGTCGGCTTTGAACGGCTTGACAATAAAGTCCAGCGCCCCGACCTTAAGGCAGTCCACAACGATAAGCTCCTGCCCCATTGCCGAGCACATGATCACCTTGGCGGCAGGGTCGCTTTCTTTTATCTCGCGCAGCGCGTCAATACCCATTTTCTTCGGCATTGTGATGTCCATAATAACAAGGTCGGGCTTTTCCGCGGCGTAGGTTTCGCACGCCGCCTCGCCGTCGCTTGCCTCAACTATATCCGTATAGCCGTTCTTTTTAAGCGTATCGCGTATCAGCATACGCATAAAAGCGGCGTCGTCAACTATCAAAATTTTGTTACTCATTCGATACCAACCATTCCGTTTAAGTCTTGATCCCACAACGGAGACCGTATTACGCGGGTTTTAATAATGACCGATTATTTTCACGTACACTACATTATAGCAGTTTTTTCGGAATTTGTCAAGTCAAAAGCGCTTAAATGACAAAAAAAGCGCTTATTTGACATATTGACACGAATTTTCGGCGAATTTTTCGGCGTTTTTTACCACGTGAACAGCTCGGCGGGCATTATGAATTCCGGTGAGCCCTCGCTGCCCGCGGCGACGGTGTATTCGTCAAAAACGATGACAAGCTGCCCGTTTGCGTCGATGTAGAACTCCTGCTCCGGGGAGATTTCCTTGAAGCACTCGTCGTCGCTCCAGATGCCGCCGGGGATGAAATAGCTCGCGTCCTGATATTCCACGCGGAATTCCATTTGCCGCAGAACCTCCGCGCTTATTTCGGCAATGTAGTCATAATCGTCGGGGAACAGATCGCCGAGCGAAAGTTGTTCGCCCGTCGTCTTGTTGATAACAACGCAACGGCTGAAATCCGCCGAGCCGCCCGCGTTCAGCGTGCCGAAGAACCGCGCGGACAGAAGCGCATTGTCGTCGATGTAAACGCGATAGCCCGCGTCCAGCGCGACATAGCCCTCGTATTTCTGAAGCGCGTATTCGTGGAAGATAGCCTGCGCCTCCGCAACGAAATCCCGCGCGGCGCTGTTCGCGATTTCCGCGGCATTCGCGATATTTGAATCGGGGGAGCTTTCACCCGTGAATTCCGGATACTTGACGTTCAGGCGGGTGCTGCCCCAGCCGTAGCTCAGCGTTTTGAGCCTTATCGAGAACACATCGGAAAGCGCCGTGGCGGTGTCGGGGGAGAAATTCACAATTCCGAGCGCGCAGACGACAAACGCCAAAGCCGCCGAAGCCGCCTTTGAGCTTTTTTGTACACGCACGTAAGCCTCGTCCTTTTTGGAGCTTTCGTTATTATCGGAAAGGAGAGCGCGGAAAATCTCGGCGCAGAAGTGGAACTCGCTGTTTTCGTATTTACAGCAGATGAAGCCGTCGTACTTCTCGACGGTTTTTTTGACGCTCCTGAGCCCCAATCCATGACCGTCATCGCGCGGCTTGATCACGGGCAGCCCCTCGCTGTCGAGCTCTACCGCCTCGGCGCAGGAGTTCTTGACGGAGATTTTCAGCTTGCTGTCGTCGGAATACTCGGCAAGGATGTCGATATAACGCTCGTTTTCGGGGCACTTTTCGCACGCGATAAGCGCGTTTTCAAACGCGTTCGCGAAGATCACGCATATATCCGGGAGCTCGAACGGCAGCTCCTCCGGCACATTGACAGAGGTCTTCACGTGGCAGGAGAGCTTCTCGGCGCGGGTGATGTAGTCCGCAAGCAGGGCGTTAATCGCGGGGTTTTTGCAGATAAGCTCGGAGGACGCCGCCTGGGCGGTGCCGTTAAGCGATTCGATGTAATCAACGATCTCGCTTGAGTTGTCCCGCCGCGCCATGCCGCTCAGAACATTCAGGTGATGCCGCATATCGTGGCGATAAAACCGCCCCGCGTCGACGCTTTGCAAAAGGCTGTCGAAGCTTTTCTTCTGCTGCTCCAGGCTCTCGGCGAGGAGCTTTTCCCGCGCGTCAGCCTCGGCGATCTTCGCGGAGTAAATAAGCAGCCGCGAAGCGATGATGAAAAACGCCAGCGCCGTTATTACCGTTATCAGCACGGCGATATCCGAATCGCTGCTGTTGAAGTTAATGAAGATCATCAGGAAAAAAGCGGAAACGGGAAGCAGCAGCGCCAAGTGCCGCCGCTCGCTTAAATTTATGCCGCTCATGCAGGTCCTGAACGGCGCGCGGATATACCGCAGCGCCACGTCTGCGCCGAGAAGCGCCAGCAAAAGCACCAAAGCGATCTCAATGATCGCGCTTATGTTCGCGGGAATGAACAGCGTTGACATCAGAAAAGCCATTCTGATACGGCTTGCGGCAAGCGAAGCCAGCGACGCCAACGAAAATGCCGCGAGCCCCTCCGAGATTCCTCCCTCGGAAAGAACAAACGCGCAGATCGAAAACGGCAGATACGCGATAAGCGGCATTAAAGTAAGCGCCGCCATTCCCTTGCCGTTCAGCGTGAGAATCGCCGCTGCGGCGCAGGAACATAGCACGACTGCGATGTATACGGGCACGCACACCTTCCGCGAAAAACGCGGTTTTAACAGCGTGAGGCAGAAGAAAACATACAAGCCGAAAAACGCCGCCTCGGAAACATATCTCGAAATTTCCGTAATCATTTTCTCACCCCGTTATCTCCGTTTTGCATTTCACCCTCGATATACTGCCGCCGCGCGGCGCTGAATTTTCTCGTGATCTTATAGCGCGAGCCGTCGCACATTATAAACTCGTCGGTTTTCAGCCCGCGGATTTTTTTAATATTTACCAGATAACTCGCCGAAACGCGCACGAAATAGCCCGTTTTGATAAGCTCCTCCGCTTGGACGTTAAACGGCTGTTTTTTGTAAACCGTATCAAGCGTTTTGCCGTTTTTAAAGTGGAACGTCAGGCGGTGCGCGTAGTACTCCACTGCGATTATCTCCGCCGCGTCCACGCCGACGATGCCGCCCACGGTTTTCACGGAGATCGTCTGAGAAGGCGGCGTTATCTGACCTAAGCAGCCGTCAAGCTCCGCAAACAGCTTCTCGCTTGAAAACGGCTTTATCAGATACGAAAACGCGTGCACCTCAAACGCGTCCAGCGCATATTCCTTTGACGTGCTGGTGTAGATCACCGCGGAATTCGCGCCGCGCTCGCGGAGCTTCCTGCCGAGATCTATTCCGTCAACCTCCGGCATTACAACATCCAGAAGATAAACCTCCTTGCCGTCGAGCTTTTGCTCGGAGAATTTCAGCAGCTCCTCCGGAGATGAAAAGCAGAGTGTCTCTCCGGAAATTCCGCGGCTCGCGATATAATCCTCAACCGACTCGCGGAGCGATTCCAGATCGTCCGCGTTGTCGTCGCAAAGTATAAAATGCGTTTTGGGCACTGATTTTTCATCTTCTTTCACTTTTTGTTTATGATTTCGTCAAGCGTTTTCATAAGCGTGGGAATGTCGATAGGCTTCGGAACGTAGCCGTTCATGCCGGATTCCATCGCTTCCTTTCTGTCCTCCTCTAACGCGTTTGCTGTCATCGCGATTATCGGCTTCGCGGCTTTGATCGGGTCGTCAAGCGCGCGGATCGCTCTTGTCGCCTGATAGCCGTTCATGATCGGCATCTGAACGTCCATCAGTATAGCGTCGTAGGTGTCCGCGGGCATTTCCTTCATGCGCTCCACGGCGACGCTTCCGTCGTCCGCCGTGTCGATCACAAAGCCCGCGCCCTCGAGAATAGTCTGCGCGATCTCTTGGTTGAGCTCGTTGTCCTCAACGAGAAGAAGCCGCCTGCCCTCGAAGTTCGGCTCGGGTTCTTCGGGCTCTTCCTTTTTAGAGTGCTCGGTAAACGGCGCCGCGAGGATATTTCTGAGCTCCGAAGCGAAGATCGGCTTGGAGCAGAACGCCGTTACGCCCGCTTCTCTCGCCTCGATCTCGATGTCCGACCAGTCATACGCGGAGAGGATAATTATCGGCGCGGCATCGCCGATGACGCGGCGAAGCCTTCTCGCGAGCTCTATGCCGTTCATATCGGGCATAAGCCAGTCGATGATATACACGCCGAACGGCTCGTTTTGCTCTATCGCGAACTCCGTGCGAATGACCGCCTCGCTGCCGAGCGTCGTCCAGTCGGGGTGAAGTCCAAACGCGGAGAGCATTTTGCTTACGCTGACGCAGGTGTTCACGTCATCGTCGACGACAAGCGCCCGCGTGCCGGCAAGCTCCTCAACCGTCTGCGGCTCCTCGGCAGCTTCCGCAACGCGGAACTTAAAGTCCACGACAAACTCCGAGCCCTTGCCCTCTTCGCTTGTCACCGTTATCGTGCCGCCCATCATATCGACAATATTTTTCGTTATCGTAAGCCCCAAGCCCGTGCCCTGAATTCCGCTGACGGTAGAGGTCTGCTCGCGCTCGAACGGCTCGAACACGTGCTTTAAGAACTCGGGGCTCATGCCGATGCCCGTGTCCTTAACGCGGAACTCGAACGACGCGAAGCCGTCCTCCGCCTCGGCGGTCTGAATAACGCGGACGCTCACCATGCCACCGGGCTTTGTGTATTTCATCGCGTTGCTCAGGATATTCAGCAGCACCTGATTAAGCCGCAATTTATCGCAGATTATCGTCTCGTTTGTAACGTCAAGCGAATCAATGTAGAACTCAAGCTGCTTTGACTTCACGTCCGCCTGGACGATCGTTTTGAGGTCGTGCATAATCTCGGGGAGGCTCGTTTCCTTTTCCTCGATCTTCACCTTGCCGCTTTCGATGCGGCTCATATCCAGAACGTCGTTGATAAGGCTCAGCAGGTGATTTCCCGAGGTCATAATCTTGCTTAAATAACCGCTCACCTGCTCCTTGTTGTCAATATGCGTCGTCGCGAGCGACGTAAAGCCGATAATCGCGTTCATCGGCGTTCTGATGTCGTGGGACATATTGTTAAGGAACGTCGTTTTGGCGTTGTTCGCGTACTGCGCCCGTTCAAGCGCCTCGGAGAGAATTTCCTTCTGCTCCTGCTCCTTGCGCATAACCTCGTCGATGTTTCTGAAGCCCGCGAGGATAAAGTCGCTGTGGGCGTTGTCGCTGCCCTTTATTTTGAGATACGTGTACTGGAAATGGTGGATTTCGCCGTCGTCGTCGACAATGCGGTAGCTTCCGAAAAGCTCCCCGTTCTCCTCCAGCTTCTCGCGGATAACGTCCAGCGAAAGATCGCGCAGAAGCTCCTCGCGGTCCTCCTCGTGAACGCGCGATTTGATGTACTTTTCGAGAATGGCGGTGTAGTCGTGCTCGGCGGTGGAGTCCTTCTTCAAGCCCTCGGTTACGTAGCCCTCGAGCTTGATTATACGCGCCGTCGCGCGCTCCTCGCTCACCGAGTAAACGTTCGTGTAATCGCGGCTCAGCGCCTCAACGATCGCAAGCTGCTCGGACATTTTCTTGTTGGACTGCTCGGTAGTAAGCAGCAGCTTTTTGTTCCACCGCGCCCGCAAAGCAAGCCCGACGATAACGCAGACGATAAACGCCACAACAAAGAACGCCGCCAGCATAATCGCGGGGTTCGCCTTCATATACTGCCAGATGCTCATATCGCCGATCGTGTACGTCGTGTAGTCCATTGCGAGCTGATTAAGCGTGTCGCCGGGGGTCTGCTTTATGCATTTGTTGAGGATAGTCAGCAATTCGTGGTCGGTGTCGATGCTTACGTACATATTAAGCCGCGCGGTCATTCCGCTTAAGATATTATAGTTGAGGGAGTTTGTCGCGTCGTGGTTCACGAAAAGCTGCGCGGAAAACGCGTAGACATACGCAACGTCCGCCTTACGGTCGAGCACGGCTTGCAGCGCCTCTTCTCCCGACGCGTAGTTTACGACCTCGCAGCCCTCCAGAAGCTCCGGCGAGAGGTATTCCCTGCCCTGCGATTTCGCGACGGCGGCGGTCTTTATCTCCCCGGAATGATCCAGTCTTACAACGCGCGCTATTCTTACGGTCGTATAGCTTTCGGTGCTGAAGCCTCGATAGACCGCGTTCTCGACGATGCTCGAGCCCGCGCTTCCGTCGGTGATGTTGTCGATCACGACGCTTACGCCGTTCGTTTCGGCGATTTTGTGATAGTCATCATGACTTTCGGGGATGACGATCTCATAAGGCAGCCCCGCAAGCTCCATTGCCGACGCGAAATAATCAACGAGAATGCCTTTCAGCTCGCCGTTCTCGACATAGGAATACGGCGCTCTGTCGTTCATCGCGGTAACGGTTATCTTCTTCTCACCCGATTTCACCTTGTCGATGTACTCAAGCTCGCGCTCCGTAAACGACAGCGCGGAGGAATAAACGGGTCCGTAATGCCTGTAAAACAGCGTGTTTTTCCAGTCACCCTCGTTGATATCCATTTGCTCGATAGCGTAGTTTATCTCGTCAAGAAGCGCCGTGTCATTCTTTCTTACGATCGCGTAGAAATCCGCTTCCTCGATGATGTCAAGCGTCTTCTCGTTCTCGGATTTCCTCAGATCGCTTGACAAAATAGCGTCGACCTCGCCGCTTTGCAAAGCCGCCGCGAGCTCCTCGGTGTCGGCATATTCCTTCACTCGGTAGGTAAAGCTGTTTTCCTCGGCGAACTCCGCGAGGCTCTCGTTCTGACTGCTGCCGGGGATCTGCCCGACGAGCATATTGTTGTAGGTTTTGTAATTGCCGCGGTGAAGCTTGGTGTTGTTCACCCTGATAGACAAAATCGTGCTGTTGCGCCCGATAGGCAGCGAAAACGCGAAGCGCTCCTCGCGGTCGGGCGTGCGGCGCGCGGAGGTCACAACGTCTATGTCACCGCTTTCGAGCATATCCAGCATATCGCCCCAGGCTCTATCATAGCCCGTGTATTGAAAATTCAGCCGCGAGTATTCCGATACCAGATTAAGGAAATCAATGCCGTAGCCCGTCAGCGTGCCGTTTTCGTCCTTCATGTGATAGCCGTCAAACGCGAAAATGCCCGCCCTTACGGTGCGGTTGTTTGACTTGACCTCGTCTGAAGCCGCCGCAAACGCGGAAAAGCTCGGCATGATCAGCAAAGCCGCCGCCAAAAGCGCCGCCGCAAGCCTTTTTCCGAAATATGTTATTTTCCTTGAAATGCTCCCCATAATACATCTCCTTGAAAATGTGGTTTTTAGTTATAACGCGTAGTTTTCGCTTCTCCCCGCCGTCGGCGGGGAGTAAGCGCCAAATCCGTGCTTATTGAAAAACGCGGGAAAAATGCGGGTTTGATTATATCGTGCGGTTTCGCGCACTTTTCCGGCGAATTCCTCCTAAAGACAAATATACACTTTAATTATATAATATTTTCAGGCAATTGTCAACCCTTTTTCGACGGAATTTGAGCCTTTTGGGGAAATGCTTCGGAAAATCTTGACAAACCTCATAATTTGTGCTATAATGTAAATGGTGAAGTCTCGAATAAATTAAACTTCCGGAGGACGATTATGAAATACAAAATCTTGTTAAACGGCAGAAACGGCGGGCTTGTGTCCGATTTTATCCAGCATACCGACGCGTTTTTCGATACGCTTTCCACATCGGAGTGCTGGCAGGATATTGTCGGGCACTTCAAGGTTTTCAATCCCGACGCGTATGTGTGCTTTGTCGAGCGCGAGTACGAACGAACCGTCAACACGATAAACAGGCTCAAGGAGGACTCGGACTATAACGGCGCGGCAGTTTTCATCATCAGCGACTCGGACACCTGCAACTCGATCGAGGCAACGTCGAGATACACTGCTAACGTACTTATCCGCCGCCCGGTAACTCCCGATAACCTTGTGCTTAGAATAACGCGCTATTTCGACGAGCTGAATGAGGCTAAAGAGCGCGCCGAAGCGAGAGTCGCTGCGAAAAAAGCCGAGGAAGCGGCAAAGCAGGCGGCTCTCGAAGCGGAGGCGGCAAAGATCGCGGCAAGCGGCGAAAAGAAGCACATTCTGATCGTCGACGACGACCGTAACGTCCTGAAGCTCGTAAAGGCGGGGCTCGGCGATAAATACGAGATTACCGCGATGATAAACGGCGTTATGGTCGATAAGCTAATAGACACGAAAAAGGTCGATCTTATCATTCTCGACTACGAAATGCCGATAGAAACGGGCGCGGATATTTTCCGCAGACTCAAGAAAAACCCCAAGGCAGCGCATATCCCCGTGTGCTTTTTGACGGGCGTTTCCGAGCGCGAAAAGATTTTGGAGGTAATGTCGCTGAAGCCGCATAGCTACTTACTTAAGCCCATTGATATGGATATGCTCGCTTCGACAATCGTGAACCTTACCGAATGATAAAGTTTAGGAGATGAGTTTATGGATAGCGAGAACAAGCTTCACCTAACCGATCTTATAGATAAGGACACGCTCCAGGCTATTCAGGACGCTTTTTCGGATATGACGGGCATGGCGAGCCTTACGACGGACGCTGACGGCATAGCTATCACAGAGGGCTCGGCGTTTACGGATTTTTGTATGAAGCTGACGCGCCCGACCGAGGAGGGGCGCAAGCGCTGCGAGCGCTGCGACATAAACGGCGCTGAAATTACGAGAAAATTCGGAAACTCCGTGTCCTATCGCTGCCACGCGGGGCTTGTCGATTTCGCCGCGCCAATTGTCGCAAACGGCGAGATCGTCGGGAGCTTTATCGGCGGGCAGGTGCTTGTCGAGCCGCCGTATATCCCGAGCATACGCGAAACGGCGGTGGAGCTCGGCATCGACCCGGACGAGTATGAGGCGGCTGTCAAGAAGATACCGATAGTAAGCAACGAGCGCGTTGAAAAGGCGGCGCACTCGCTTTTCGTCATCGCCTCGACGCTTTCAAATATGGCGCTGAAAAGCTACGAGCTCCACAAGAGCAACCTCGAGATCGAAAAAGCGTCTAAAATGAAATCGGACTTTCTCGCGAATATGAGCCACGAGATACGCACACCGATGAACGCGGTCATAGGTCTCGCGGATCTGGCAATGCGCGAGGAAATGTCGCCGGCGGTTCGCGAATACATACATCAGATAAAATCCTCCAGCAAGAATTTGCTGGTCATCATCAACGATATTCTCGACTTCTCGAAGATAGAGTCGGGCAAAATGGACATCGTGGACGTTGAGTACGAGCCGCTTTCCGTTATTCAGGATCTCACGAGCATTGTCAACAGCCGAATTGGCGAAAAGCCGATTGAGTTCACGATGGATATCTCTCCCGAAATGCCAAAACGGCTTTACGGCGACAATGTGCGAATTCACCAAATTATCTTGAATCTGCTTACAAACGCCGTGAAATTCACGCAGCGCGGCGAGGTTCATTTCGAGATGAACTTTGAAAGCCGCGGCGAGGACGAGATCGTGATGAAGGTGAAAATCGCGGACACGGGCATCGGAATAAAAGAAAAGGATATGCACAAGCTGTTCAACTCGTTCCAGCAGGTTGACAGCAAGCGTAACCGCAACATTGAGGGCACGGGGCTGGGGCTCGCGATCTCCAAGCAGCTGCTTGAGCTTATGGGCGGCACGATCTCGCTGGAGAGCGAGTACGAAAAGGGCACAACGTTCACATTTGAGGTGCCGCAGAAGGTAGTTGACGGCGCGCCCGTAATGCCGCCGCTCGACGCTCCGCCGAAAGCCGCGGTGCTTATCGAAAATCCGTATGTGAAAAAGCAGCTTATTAAGGATCTGGAGCGCATCGGCGCGGAGTATATCGACTGCGCGACCAACAGCAACGTGACAAAGCTCGATAAGCTCAACGTGGACGCGTTCATCGTTGAAAAGGCGTACTTCACGAAAATTATCCAGGATTTCGTGGCGGCGCAGCCGGAGGTTCAGTGCCTTGTGCTCGTGCCTTACGACAGCATTGACGTGGTTGAAATCCCGAACGTCCGCGTTATCAGCAAGCCCGCGTATTCGCTGAGCCTGTATAACGCTATGGGAATTCACGATATTCACATTGACAGCGGCGAAAGCGAGGGCGAGACGTTTGCGTATGTCGCGCCCGACGCGCATATCCTTATCGTCGACGACAACGCCGTGAACCTCACGGTGGCTTCTGGACTTCTCGCGCCACTGCAAATGACGATAGACACGGCGCAGAGCGCCTCGGCGGCTATCGAGAAAATTCACCACACAAAATACGACTTGATTTTTATGGATCACATGATGCCGGAGGTCGACGGTATCGAGGCGACGCATATCATCAGGCGGCTTGTGCCGAGCTATAACGACGTACCTATAATCGCGCTGACGGCGAACGCCATCGGCGGAGCAAGGGAAATGTTTATCCGAGAGGGCATGAACGACTTTGTAGCGAAGCCGATCGATCTCAAGAACGCGCTCGCGAAGCTGGCGCACTGGCTCCCGAAGGAAAAAATCGTGCCCCTTGACAAGGAGGGTCACGCGTTTGCGGAGGAGCAAGTAGTCGTGGAAACCAAATCGGAGGGCGGCTTCGCGGCTTCCGACGTTAAGGAGCTGAACACCCAGAGCGCGCTTTCGATGCTCGGCACCGAAAAGCTGTTCTGGACGGTTCTCAAGGAGTATTACAACTCTATCGAGAAGAAAGCCAAGACAATCCTCGACCACAAGGCGGCGGAAAACTGGCGCAATTACACGATCGAGGTCCACGCGCTGAAAAGCGCGTCAAGGCAGGTCGGCGCAGATCACCTCGCGGACGTTGCCTTTGAAATGGAAAAAGCCGGCAACGAGGGCAATATTGATTTGATCAACGAGAAAACCGACGAGCTTATTGAGGAATATCTCGAATTGCATAAAGCTCTCGGTAAATACTTTGCTGAGGAAGAGCCGCAGGAAATCAAGCCGCCGATGTTCCAAAGCGTTGTTGTGATGCTGGATTATATGCACGAGGCGCTGGATAATTTTGACACGCTTCAAATCGACGAGGCGCTGGAAAAGATCTCGAAGCTGGAGCTCACCGAGCGCGGCAAGGAATTTTTCGAGCGGCTGAAAACAGCGGCGGAAAACACCGACGTGGACGACTGTCTCAAAATCATGGAGGAATGGGGCTTGGCGCTTATCGAGGACGGCAGCTCCACAGCCGTAAATGTGTCGGAACTGCTTGACGATTTGCAAACCGCGCTGGACGATTTCGACACGCTGAAAATCGACGAGGTCGTCGAGAGAATGTCCCGCGGCAAATACCCCGACGATCAGCAGGAGCTCTTCGAGCGGCTTCGTGAAGCGGCGGAAAGCAGCGATATGGAAAAATGCGCCGAAATTGCCAATGAGTGGCGAGACAAGATCAATTGATAATGTAGAATTTAGGAACGCCGCTTGCGGCGGAAATTTAAAAAAGACCCGCTTTGCGGGGATTTCAGCTTGAAGAAAAAGTCAACTCTCAGACGGTGGAGAAACACTCGCAGACGAGGAAAAGCCCGGGCGGCAAGGCTTTGTGCCTGCCGCCCGGGCTTTGACGAAGTAAGTGCCGCCACAAGCGGCGGCACGGTGCGATGGTTTATCAACAGTCTGAAAATCCCCGCTTAGCGGGGATTTTTTTCAGGTTCGCCAGATAAACTCGCTTGCGGCTTCGTAGTTCATTTTGTGCTTCACCGCGAACAACACTCTCGCGAAAAAAAAAGATCGCGGTGTAGCCGCGCGTGCCGTTGTAGACGCATTGCCGCGCCGCGCCGAAATCGATAAGCTTTACGGTTTTGTCCTTGCAAAGCATCAAATTATCGAGCGAAATGTCGCGGTGAAGAACGCCGCCGCTGTGCAGAATTGCCAGCGCCATTGTAAGCTTGTCGGAGATGTACGCGGCTTGGTTCTCGATTAAAACGCCGTGAGCTTTAACATAATTCTCCGGCATGATACCGTTTAGATATTCCATTATGAAATACGCCGTGTTGTTTGCGTAGAAGCACTCGTAAATGATGACGATGTTCGGATTGCCGTTGAATTGCCGCACGAGCTCCGCCTCGTTGAAAAACTTCTCCTCGCCCTCGTTGAACTGAGCGGCATTTTTCTCGCAATTCGGGATAACGTGTTTTCCGCGCTCCCTCACCGCAAGCATCGACGGGGAATATTCCTTAACGGCGACGGTTTTCTTGTCGATAATATCAAACGCGAGATACGTTATCCCGAAGCCGCCCCGCCCGATGCTCCCTCCGAGAACATATCTCCACGCGAGCGTCGTTCCCCGCGGCAGCGCGGGAGATTGCTCCGCGCCGCTTTTAAAGCCGCACGCGGGGCATTCCTCATTTAGTTTCGATTTCCGCGAAAAGCAGTTTTTGCATAAATTTCACGGAATTTTTATTGATATTCTCATCGGCGATCTCCGTTCGTTCTTAGCATAACTAATTATAGCAATTTTCGGACAAAAGTCAAGCGGAAAGAAAAAGGCGCTTTGCGGCGAACCGCAATAAGCGCCAATAACGATTTTGCCCGCCGCAGGCGGGCAAAAACTTTCAACTGTCCACTGTACACTGTCAAATTCCCCAGAAGCGATACATCTCGAAATAAATAATCGCGAAAACGAAAACCGAACACGCGAGCGTGTTGAGAATATAGCGCGCCTTTTGTTTTTTGAGTGAGATCACGGACACAAGCGATGTAGCCGCCGACGCTCCGCACGCCGCGGCGCAGAGCATCTGAACCACGCCGATGACCGTGCCTGCTGCCGTCGGAAGCCCGCCGCCGTAACCCGCGTAGATCGCTATCATCACGAAAAGCGCAACCATGGAAACAAGACGCGCTATCTGCCCCGCCGTCATCACCGCCGCGCCTTTTATCGCGACCTGCTTGCCGTGCTTTTTCAGCTTTCGCGAAATTCGCAGAAGATAAATCGCCGAAATCGCGAGCAGGATATAAAGCGCCAGCAAAATCAGCTTCGCGATGTATAGACCGTCGTGCAGCAGATCGGCGGAGGGCTGCTGGAGCGCCGTTCTGCCGCTCGAGAGCGTCTTTTCGCCGAGGAGTATCGTGCCGTAGGAAGAGTCGAGCACGTAAACGCCGTCGCCAATACTTTGCGCGCCACGCACGACGCTTGACGAAATTGCCGAGACAAACGGCATCAGCTTCAGCATTCCGCGGTAGGTCGAGCGCGACACGGTGTAATGACCGTGAAAATCGGCTTTGCTATCAGCCGCCGCGCCGAACCTTTCCGCGGATAATTTCCCGAAAACAAGCTCCGGCGTGTCAAACAGAAACGCGTTGCCGTTCGGCTCGTTCACCATAACGATTAGTCCGGTTTTGGAATCAAGGTCAATGAGCATATCCGCCTGCCCCGCCATTGTCGCGCCGCTGTGACCGTAGGTTCTGACGGCGTATTCCATACACCAGAAGCCGTGCGCGCATTTCGGGATGTCCGAGCTGCCATAAAAATCCGTCGCCGTGAACATCAGCGTGCGCGTTTCGGGATTTTTAAACAAGGGCGCCGCGTCATCAACAAGGGCTTGCGCGAACGTCATCAAATCGGAAAGCGTGCCCGTCGCCGCGCCCGCGGGGTAAATCGTGACGTAATTCAGATAACTGCCAAGATCAACCGCGCCGCCTATGCCGAACGAATAAATGTTCATTTCCTTTCGCCGCGCGTAAACCCACTCGTTGTCGTTGTGTGCGGACAAAAGCGCGGTGTGCTCCATTCCGAGCGGCTTAAAGATGTTTTGGTGAACATACTCGCAATAGTCCGTTTTCGTGATGCACTCGACGACATAAGCCGCGACCGCCGCGCCGTAGTTCGAGTACGCCGCGACCTCTCCGGGGCGGAAAACCTGCGCGGGCTCGCACGCTTGGAGTGCCTCGCCGAGCGGCAGGAGCGCGGCTTCGTCGGTTTCCCAGATCGGGCGCGTGGTTTCCTGCCAGCCCGCGGTGTGATTCATAAGGTTGAGCATCGTTATCGGCTCGTCGTAGGCGAGATTGCGGAAAAAGCCGTCAGGGAGATATTCGCGAATGTCGCGTTCAAGGTCGAGCTCGCCGCGCTCCCAAAGCTGCATCGCGCTCACCCAGATGAGCGTTTTGGAAATGCTGCCCCATTCGTAGACGGAGCTCTCGTCGGCGTGGATATTGTTCTCCATATCCGTTTTGCCGTAATATTCCTCAAGGAGGATTTCGCCGCCTTTGAAGATCCCGACCGCCGCGGACGCGAACTGCGGCTCTCCGCCGAGCTCCGCGGCTTTGTCGGAAAGCTCCCTCCGCGCGCGTTCAAGCGAAATTCCCGACGGGAGAATTATGCTTTTTTCCTCCGCGGCGGCGGTGAAAGTTAAACTTGCGAGTGTTACTGCGGCAAGGAAAGCCGCCGCGAGCTGTTTGATTATTTTCATGAGCGACCTCCTCACAATTCCTTTTCGTCGTATTCCAAAACGGTGCAGACATATTTGTAAATCGCCGAGAACACTCCTATCGCGACCATCGCCGCCGCGAGCAGAAAGCCGTTAGCCGCCGACGCAAGCTGCAAAAGCAGCTGAGCCAGCACCATAAGCAGCGGACCTATTTTAATAACATTTGAGATGATCAGAGCCCAGATCAAGCCCACCGCGGCGACAAGCAGAAGATAAATGTATTCTTTTCTCGTGGCTTTTTTAAGCGTTCCGTCCGCGGCCTTGCTGTCTTTGAAGTGATTTCGCAGACTTCCCGTCATAAAAATGAGCCCGAACGCGAACGCCGCGAAGTAAACCAGATTGAACAGCCCAAGCTCGGTCATTGCGCCGTCCGTTTTCCGAGCCAAAATCGCGACCAAATCAAGCTCCGCCGAGCCGTTTTCAAAAATAATATTGTTCAGCTTGAGCGTTTGCGACAACAGCATCAGCAAGTAAAACACGACAAACATCGCGGTATAAACCACAATCGAAAGCAAAAACCGCGCGTTGACCAGATCGCGACGCCTTATCGGGAGAAGCCCCCAGAGCTTTTCGCTATGAAATTTCCGCTCGTTGCTGAAGATCATTGGCGCGAAAAACCCGCCCACCAGCAGCGGGCAGTAAATCCCGACAAGCGACGAAAACACAAAGCCGAGCACTCCGAAAAAAACAAGCAGCATTATAGCATAGACCGCGTGTTGTTTTTGCCGCCGTTCATCGTGATTATATCGACGCGTATCAAATCAAGTATTCTTCGCATATCCGCACCCCCTTAAAGCTCACGCTTTGCGAGCCTGTTTGCGGTGATCTCGCCGAACAGCACGCAAATACCGAGCATTATGATATTCAAGACAACGCCGAGTATCACCTTCCCCGCCGTCGTTACGGGCAGGCTCGGGAACTTTAGCGTCGGAATGATCTCTCTTTCGGCGAGCAGCAGTATTACAAACACAACGCCGCACACAACTCCAAGCGTTATGATGATAATTTTCAGCTCGTTTTCCCGCCCGAAAAGCTGCCCCATCATTTCCATATAGCCGAACAGCAGACAGAACAGAATAAACGCCGCGATAATCGCGACGGGGATAAGAAAGCCGTCCTCGAAGCCCTTGCTTACCATCTGAGCCAGCTCGCCGTTTTGGTTCGGGAGCAGTTTGTTCAGCTTTAAATTGAACGACACAAACGCTATTGCGATCTCGATAATTTCCGCGATAAAATGCAGGAAAAATATGTAGATAAATCGCGCCCGCGTGATGTTTTTTCTGTTCACGGGGAGAATTCCGTAAAGCCTGTTAAAGCCGCTTTTTTCCGCGACGCCGCCAAGCGGGATAATAAATATCGCTGCCCCAAACGTGATGTAAGCGCTGATAATCGGGCTAAAAAACAGGCTGAGCGCAGCGCAGAGCAGCAGAATTATCGCCGCGGGAGCAAGCGCATAGGGTCTCGCCGAGAGGAAGTCAAAGCGCATTATTTTAAGAATGTCTTTCATTCTTATCCTCCTTCGCGATGTAGACAAGTATCTCGTCGATGCTTGCTTTTTCGTATTCAAGCGGGCTCGGAACGCCCACGAGATCGGCGGTTTTTATCAACGCCTCAAAGCCGTTGCGATAGTTGTGGAAGCCGATGAGCTTCTCCTTCAGCGCGCCGGGAATATCCGCCTCCGCGCCCTTAAGAACAGCGTATCCCTCCGCGAGCTCGTCCTTTGTTCCGGTAAACCACACCTTGCCGTTGTGCAGGATAGTCACATAATCCGCGATGCGCTCCACGTCGGCGGTGATGTGCGTCGAAAACAGCACTCCGCGGTTTTCGTCCTCAATGTATTCCGAAAGAATGTCAAGAAGCTCGTCACGAGCGACGGGGTCAAGACCGCTCGTCGGCTCGTCGAGGACGATCAGCTCCGCCTTATGAGAAAGCGCGACGGCGATCATCAGCTTCATTTTCATACCCTTTGAAAACGCGCCGACTTTTTTGTCGTCGGGAAGCCCGAAGTCTTTGATCCTGCGGAAGAAATCCTCGGTGCTCCAGTCCTTGTAGAACGGCTTCAGCTGCTGCTCTATCTGCCGCACGTTTAGGTGATTGGCGAGGTAAAGCTCGTCGAACACCACGCCGAGGCGCTCTTTAATCGCGATGGTATCGGTCACGCTGTCCAGCCCGAACACGCTTATCTTGCCGCTGTCCGCCTTTGCCATATTCAGAATGGCGCGGATCGTCGTTGTCTTGCCCGAGCCGTTCTGCCCGACAAATCCCATAATGTATCCCTTTGGCAGCGCAAAGCTCACGTCCTTAAGCGAAAAATCGCCGTAGGATTTGCAAAGTCCGTTGATTTCAAGAATATTTTCCATTTTGATCCTCCAAATAATTTTTCAACGCCGTGATGATCTCCTCGTCGGAAAGCCCCGCGTTTCGCCCGCTTGATATCGCTTTGTCAAGAGCCTCCTCCATTTCGCAGAGCATTCGCTCGCGCAATAGCTCGTTGTTCCGCGGCGCGACGAAATAGCCCTTGCCCGAAACGGAAACGATAAAGCCCTCATCGGCGAGGTCGTTGTAGGCGCGCGTCGTCGTGATGACGCTGATTTTCAGGTCGCGCGCCAGCTGCCTTATCGACGGCAGCTGCTCGTTTTCCGCCGCCGAGCCGTCCAGAATCTGCTCGCGGATCTGCTGCTCGATCTGCTCGTAAATCGGCAGCTCGGATTTGTTTTTGATGATGATTTTCATTGCTTCATAGCCGCCTCCCGGTTGACTGTTCATATTAGTCTATATACAGTATAACATATTCATTCGGGAATGTCAAGAGGAATAATAAAAAAATCCCCTCGACATTTGCCGAGGGGCGGGAAATTTATGATTGCGCTTGGATTTTTGTCTTGTGCGGAACGGGAAATTAGTGTGCCGTTAAACTAAGGTTAATTGACTTGCTGAGATAAACCGGAATTTATCTGAACTTTTCCAAACAATAGAGCTTTTCGTCATTCAATTCCGCAATACCATTTTTATAATCATATCCCATTTTTCTATAAAAACCTACGGCTGTTATAGAGGAAGGGATCTCAATCCTCCTTGCTCTTAAAAAATATTCATCTTCTTCCAGAGTTTCAATAATTTTTCGTCTAACTCCTTTGCCTTGATATTCGGGAAGTACAAATATTGTGAATAAGCTGCTTTCATCTTCCTTACCCCAGTATGGACCGATTGCACCGCAACCAATGATTTTATTATCGTCACACACAACATACAGATTAGTCCAATTTGATTGTTCAATCAACTTCTCGGATGTTAAAAAACCGATATCATTTTCATTTCCTCCTTAAACTCCGATTTATGCGGGTAAGCCGAGTGCTTTCCTCTATACCCAATATTATACTGCACCCTATTGAAAAAGTCAATCACCCGAAAAGAAAAAGCCTTATCTCCCGTACTGCAAGGAAAAAACATTTTGGAGAAAACGACATTGTCGTGAAGCTCACGTACACCGAACGGATCGTCTCCGAGCCTCTTATTTCGGCGGTGACGCGGAAATTCGGCGTTTTGCTGAATATCGTATTCGCGGACGTGGATATAGTTCAAGGCGCGCCGATAGGCGGCACAGTCGCGGTGATAAGCCGAGAGCGCGAGAAAATCACCGAGGCGGTGAAATATCTGATAGAAAAAAACGTTGCCGTGGAGGTGGTAAAACGTGGAACTTCTGAATAAAATTATCCCGCACGTTATGGCGAACACAAGCAGGCTTTTCGACAGCATTTTGCAGACGCTTCGGATGACACTGTGGTCGGGCGCGGTGATGTTTGTGTGCGGGCTGGCGCTCGGCGTAATTCTCACCGTGACGAAGGACTGCGGCATTTTGCGGCAGCGCGTCGTTTCCAGATTCTCGACAAGATAATAAACGTCTGGAGCTCGACAGAAATACAATGACCGCGACTGTCGAGCCCGGGATCTTGCTGGAGGATATCCGGAAGGTTCTCGGAGCGCTCGTCAAGGCTGTTGAGGCGACCTCGGAGCAGGAGCCGGTGGATATCGTCGTGCCAATCAGTAAAACCGCGGAGTTTATCAAATTCGTCAAAAAGGTCGAAAACGAAACGGGCGTGCGTATGGTGAGCTTCGGGCACGCGGGCGACGGAAACGTGCATCTGTGCGTAGTCCGCGGAGAGCGCTCCGACGAGGAGTGGCGCGAAAAGCTCCACGAGGTTATGTCACGGATCTACGGCAAGGCATACGAGCTTGGCGGAGTGACCTCGGGCGAGCACGGCATCGGCGTTTCAAAGCGCAAATATTACCTCCGCGAAACGCCGCGCGAGATTCTCGACCGCCTTACCGAGGTAACGCGCGAGGATTTTCATCAATACTCGATAACATGGGGCGCGCAGAATTTCCGCGAGGCGCTTGCGGAGAAACAGTCGCGGCTAATGGGGAGAAGCATCGACCCGAACTCGGAAATTGTCGTCACCTGCGGCAGCACCGAGGCAATAATGGCGGCAATGATGACCGTCGTGAATCCCGGAGATAAGGTTATAGTGTTCTCGCCGTTTTACGAAAACTACGGCGCGGACGCAATTCTTTCGGGCGCGGAGCCGATTTACGTGCCGCTTATTCCTCCCGAATTCGGCTTTGACAGAAACGCCCTCGAACAGGCGTTCGCGCAAAATCCAAGGGCGCTTATTCTCTGCAACCCGTCAAATCCGTGCGGAAAGGTTTTCACGTATGACGAGCTGAAGTTCATCGCCGGGCTCGCCGAGAAATACGACGTTTTTGTGATCACCGACGAGGTTTACGAGCATATAATCTACAAGCCGAACACGCACGTTTATTTTTCGTCGCTGCCCGGAATGTACGAGCGGACGATCTCCTGCTCGTCGCTGTCGAAAACCTATTCGATCACGGTCTGGCAGCTGGGTTACATAATCGCTCCGCCGCACATTATCGACGCGGCAAGGAAAGTTCACGACTTTCTTAGGCAACACCGCACAATTATTGTCGAGCGTTTGCGCCGGCAAATTTTTCCTGTCAGCGCATTATGCCTTCAGCAAAACGCTTGTGCAAATCCGACGAAGTAATACTGACATATTTCGAGGAGGATTTGTGCACGGGCTGACCTTCGGTCAACCCTATGGCGGAAAATTTGCAAGCAAACGCCGACAAAGCCCGAAGGGCGTAATTGTGCGGTGTTGCCTAAATTAAGAGCCAAGATTTCTTGGCTCTTTTTTCGTTGGCTTACATAATTCCCGCGGCTCTTATCCGGGTCTCCGTTAAGCGTCCTCGGCGCTCCGACTGAAGCTTACTATGCCGGGAGTTGTGTAGAACCTGAAATTATCGCCGTCCACGGCGTCCACATAACACATATATGTGTGATTGTCGTTTGAGTTTCCCGCCGTTATTCTCCACGCAGGGGTGATTTTCGCCTCGTAGGTGTCGATGTTGATGTGCCCCTGCTCGTCCTTGACAAATTGCCGCACATAAACGAATTCGATTGAGATAACGTCAAACGTCACAGCAGCGGTCAGCTTGCCGCTGATGTTTTTTATTGCCGTCTCGACTGGAACGATTTCGCCGCGGGGCTTTACGTCAAACGTCCACTCGCTGCCGTAAAAGCAGTGAATGTAATCAATGTCGCCGCGCCTTATCATAAAAGCCTCGCCGCGCGTCGGGTCGTAGGAATACTCGGAAACCGTGCCGTAAATTACAGGCTCATACCCTACGCCCCGAAACTCCGCAACCGTCGTGAAATAATATCCGTATTTATCGTTGACCTTCAGCACCTCGACATTATAAACCCGAGTGCGGATATTCCTTTGCAACCCCGTTGAAATCGGCGCGTTGTTTACGTAGTCCTCAAAGAAAGCAACCGCGTCGCAAATTCTCATTTCGCCGTCAAGCAGCGGGAAGCTTTTTTCGCTTTGCGGAGAATATATTCCGACGCTTTCAAAATAATCGCCCGGCTCAAAATAAGACAAAGTGTCGGGCGCGTCATTAAAAGCGATTTTCGCCGCCTCGCCCTTGTTCACAAGCCCCGAGCCGACACCGATCTCGGAATTGGTTTCCAGATACACATCGCCGTCATAAATAAAATTCACGCCGTCCGGCAGTTTTTCGTTATCACGCACATAGCCCTCGTCGAAAATATAATCCTGTTTCTCGTAGTCATAGCCTAGATATTTGCTGTATTTCAGGCAATTCGGATCGATCTCCCTGCCGGGAAACAGATAGCTGAAAAGCGCCTCAAAGTCCTTTTTGTATTGAGCCGCGGGATAATCAAACTGCGGAACGTGCACACCGTAGGTATTAAATTCGTATACCGAGGCGCTTTCGGGGATATTTACCCACAGATTTTCCGTACAGCTGAAATTCGACTGAGCGTTTATTGCCTGACGAATTTCGTCCTCGCTTAACGTCAGGACGGAAATCGGATTTTCGGGGTATTCTCCTACAAAATCGGCGAATTGCTGCGCGCCGCGGCTCTCCTCGCCGATTATCGAGGTTGTTCCCGACGTCAGCGAATTATTTTTATTGCAGCCGCAAAGCAGGGCTATACAAGCGAGAAGCGGCGCTATGATCTTATGTTTCATTGGTTCCTCCGTTAATAAATCCCCCGTCCGGCCGGCAGTTATCTGTATATTAAATCTTAGTCAACGCAACTCCCCATATATAAATTTGCCGTTAAATTTCCCTTTCTACCTATATTGACGGATTTATTGCGCAAATCTTACGCGGATTTTCGGATTTGGTGGAAACGCACAAAGTGAGAACTGCGTTTTTGGTAATATTGACCGGTCATTTCCGGAGCGCGAATTCTATTGAGATATGAAAAAGTCCCCGCTTTAAGAGCGTTTTCCAAGGAACCCGGGCATGCTGCTTAAATCTATAAACAATACCGTTATGCCGTTTATATCATTTTCCTCAAATCTCTTTTTTTCGGTATTGTAATACGTCAGGAACTTTTTGATTTATAATTATAACCTGTCCTGTGGAACCGTTCAAATAAAACATTTCAATTGCGCGGCAATATCACTGATCGACAGATCCGTTATAATGCGTAATTTGTAAACAGCCCGCTGCCGTTCGGGTAAAGTGAGCAATGTCAAGATTGAATATTTATCTGACAACTGTCAAAACGCCCTTATCCATTTCGCAGACCGTATCGCAAAGCACGTCGATATCCTCAGCGGAGTGTGAAGCGATAAGTATCGTTTTGCCCTGCGCCTTCAAGTCAAGGAGATACTGCCGCATATCCTTTACGCCGTCCTTATCCAAGCCGTTCATCGGCTCGTCGAGGATAAGCAAATCGGGATTTTCCATTATCGCCTGAGCAAGCCCAAGTCGCTGCCGCATACCGAGCGAATACTTGCGGACGTGGCGCTTTAAATTCGGGTCAAGACCGACTTTAGTCATCGTATCGCGAATTGTTTCGTGGAAGATTTTCCCGCGCAGATCGGCAAGCAATTTGAGATTTTTGAAGCCCGAATAATACGGGATAAATCCCGGCGTTTCGATGATTATTCCAACGCTCTCCGGGAAGTCGCAGTCCTTTCCGATGCGCTTTTCGTTTACAATGATCTCGCCGCTCGTCGGCTTTACAAAGCCGCAGATACACTTCATCAGCATTGTCTTTCCACTGCCGTTTCTGCCGATAAGACCATGGATTTTTCCACGGCTGAAATCGACATTGATATCCTCCAAAATTCTGTTTTTCGAGAGCGTTAAGCTGACATTTTGTACAGCAATCATTACGAAAACCTCACTTTCTTTGAAACGATGAAATTCAAGATTACAAGCGCGACAAGAAGCGCCGCGAGGTAAATGTACGAGCCGAGGATCGTAAAATTCTGCGCGCGGAAAAATCGGTCGTAGTGCCAGCCGAAAACCGTGTGCGTAATCGGGAACGCCCACATCACCTTTGACGCGCCGCTGTCCGTAGCGAGCCCGAAAAGCGTGATCGCAACCGCCGAAATTATCCCGATTTCGCCGCGATTCAGCAGCTTGAACAGCATTATCACAAGGCTTAAGATCATCGTGTACAGGAAAATCAGCGCCATCGAGTGGAGAATCACTTCGAGCGGCTTTCCTTGCGTGTACACCGAGCTCTCCACCGCGAGACTCGTGCTTTGCGCGTAGATGTCCGGGTAGTCGAGGTAGAGCTTGGTCGTGAAGTCGCTCCACGTGTTGCTTAAGTCGCATTTTCCCGCGCAGTAAAGCAGCGTCCCCAAAACGAGCGATATTACATAAGTCAGCGACGAAGCGGCTGCGAACAACAGCTCGCCAAGAACCCAGCTTTTCCGCGACATTCGGTAAACGTAAAAAACGCTGCCCTCCGTGCGCGGGAAATCCGTCATCAGCGCGATGAAAACTATCGGTATTATCACGGTGTAAATGCTTTTTGAGAAGATCAGCGCGAGCGGCTCGGCGAGGTTTATCTTATAGCCGACCTCGGTACATATCGCGAGCATTTTCTTTGTGATGTTTTCGTTGATGAAAATCGTGATGTAAACCGCCAGGAGGATACGCGGGCTTATCAGCCACGATTTGTATTGCTCCCACGCGAACAGAAACGACGACTTAACCACGCTTAATCCTCCTTTTCACGAGTAATACAAAGCAGAAAACGCACAGCGCGAACGCCGCCGCCCACGCGAGATACCACACGTAAAACGTCAGCCCAAACGTCGATTTGAAGCCGCTCGCCTGCGAGAACTGATAGCGCGGGAGGAGATATGCGAGCTGCCTCAAAATCGGCTTGTCCTCGTTGTACGAGCGCGCGACTAGAAACCCGCCGATAAGCGACGTCGCGTAATTCACAAGCATCGGCATACTCAGCGCGAGGAACTTTTCCTTTATAATTATGAGAATCAACACCGTGATGACCGGGCAAAGCGCGCCTGCCGCGGTGACATTTAAAATCCGCATTGCGACCGCGGGGAACGCGTAGAACTTGTCGAGCTCCGCGGCGCTTTCGAGCGGGAACGCCGCGCACTCTACCGCCGCGAAAATCCCGAAGCCCGCGAGGAACACCGCCGCGGCGTTTAGTGCGTACGCCGCCGATTTCGCCGCGCAGTATTTGAAGATTTGTTGGCGGTGGACGTTCAGGAAATGTCCGCCGCTGAACCATTCCTCGTAAAAATCCGAGACGGCGGGCATTGAGAGGACAACGGGCAGGACGATATAGAACCAGAAGCTGTAGTCATACGCGGATAGGATTTGTTGGAACGTATAGCCGTGCTTGTTGTCGCCCGCAAACGCCCTTGCGGTAAGCTCCAGAAGCGTCGGCGGGTTTTCATAGCCGCCCGTTTCCATGTGCGAGAAAAAGCAAAGCAGCGTAACCGCCGCGATACACAAAACCGTCCGCACGTTGAGCAATCTTTTGAAATTTGTCAAAAAAGCTTTCATAGTTAATGCTCGCTTGCCTCCTGTCCATAGTAGAGTTTCAGCTCTCCCGTGAGAGCGTCCGCCCAGACGCACATCTGCTTCGCGTCCTGTATACCCGTTTGAGAAAGGTATGCTACCCATATCGGGCGCGATCTCAAGCCCGAAGGGTGGGTGGCGACCTTTTCGTCCTTTGTTATTGCTTCAAAGCCCTCGGGGTAAATACGTTCGACGCCGTAAAGCAACTCCACCGAATCTATTGTAAATCTGCTATTTCCCGTCAGCTTCTCGGACATCATCGAAAGGAAACGCTCCAATGAAATAAACTTGTCAAAGCTTTCGTCCGTGGGTTTAAATTTGCCGAGTCTTGCATAGAAAAGCTGATCTATACGATCGTTTCTCGCCATTGAAGTATCCTCGGTGAGGTAGTCTTTGATAAAGTCATATTCATCCGTTTCGAGGTTAGTCGAGTAATAATGATGATCCAGCAAAACGCCGTTATACTCGTAATAAAATACCGTGTTTACCGCGTATTTCCCGCCAAGCTTATATACGCTCGCTTGTTTTGGATGAAGCTTCAGACCGTCAAGATGAAACGGCGAAATTTCCAGCTCGGACTTCATAATCTCGACCGCGTCTTTAACGCTTATCTCTCCGCCCTGAAGCTCAAAGACCTCGTCGGCGTTTTCTCCCGCAATAAGATCGTATTTCTTGACAGGAGTATCCTGAACGCTGAATATCCAATTGTAATTTCCCGTATCCGTCATCGGAACATCTTCGTAATCCTTGAAAATGAAATAAATGCTTCCCCATAATTCTATGCCCATATCTATTTTGTCGGATCTATAATCGATCGAAAAGTAATCGGCTCTATTGGGATCGTCTTTACATTCCGCGTATGGAATCCGCTTGAATTCCCGGGAATTCCAATAATACAGCTCGCTTTCATCGGGAGTGCCGCCGACAAGCCATTCGGCAGTGTCGAAAAGGAGCTTTTCCCGTTCCTCTACCGGGGCAGTCAGATCAACGGTAAACCCGCCCAGCTTGTCAACCTCGGGTACATAAAAATACGTGTTCGTGAGGTTAAGGTTAGGGCATTTTTCGGCGAGCTCGGAAACGTTCTCCTTTTCCGCGCGGATCTCGGCGAGGGTTTTCATTTCCGAGCCCGAGGTCTCGTTCTTCGCGCAGCCCGAGAGGAGTAGGAGCGCGGCGGTTAAGGTTAAACATATAATTTTCCTGAGCATAGCGAACTCCTTTTGTGATAAGATCATTCATACAGTCCAAGACCTGTAAAGATTAAATTCTCCCGTAACCGCATCCGCCGTCACGCACATCTGCGGAGCGTCCGTTATTCCACTGTTTGAGATGTATGCGACCCACATGGGGTGGCAGAAACGACCTGTATGGTGGAGCAATGCTTTTTCCTCGAAGGACAGCTCCGAATAATTGTCGGGTAGAATGTTGTCAACCTCATAAAGAAGCTCCACGGTGTCAATTGCGAATCGACTTCCCCCGGTGAGCTTTTGGGACATCATTGAAATGAAGCTCTCAAGCGAAACAAATTCCTCAAAGCTGTCGCCCGAGGGTTTTACCTCGCTGATTATATCCGCTCCGTAAAGCTGATCGGTTTGGTTTTTCCAGACCATTGCCATGCTTATGGAAACGTACTTTTTTTCATCCTCAAGCTCCCCGGTTTCGATATTTTTGTCGTAAATATGATAATCGAGCAAAACCCCGTTATATTCCTGCAGGAAATACGTGCAAACGCCGTACTTTTTTCCTACGTTATACACTCCCGTTTTTCGAGGCGTAAGCTTAAGCTCATCGATATTCAGCGGGGAATTTTCGAAATTCGATTTTAGAATTTCAACAGTGTCAGACACGAGCATCTCCCCGTCCTGAAGCTCTACGCGTGCGTCGGCGGTGTCTCCCGCGAGATGATTATATTCCTCCGCGGGGTCTTGACCATCAATATAACGCGGCGTGCCTCTTGAAGTGCTTACCAGATCGTCCACCGCGTTATTCGCAGCAAGGATCCAGCTTCCGCCGATATTTATCGACACATCCAGTTTATCGTTCCTGCAAAAAAGTCCATCGAGTTCGCCTCGCTGCGGGTCGTTTTTGCAATCCGAGTACGGAATATAAACGAAGTTATATTCGGCGTCGTATGTAAAATAGAGAATATCATTTTCGTTAGACGAGCCCGGAATTACCCAGTTGGCGGTTTCAAGAAGCAGCTTCTCCTTGTCCTCGATCGGCATGCCGAATAATATTGAAAAATTTTCAATTTTGTCGACGTCGGGAACATAAAAATAGGTCTTCGAGAGGTCGAGATTGTCGTATTTTTTCGCGATCTCGACGATGTTTTCTTTCTCCGCGCGTATCTCGGCGAGGGTTTTCATTTCCGAGCCCGCGGGCTCGTTCTTCGCGCAGCCCGCGAGAAGCAGAAGCGCGGCGGTTAAGGTCAGACAAACGGTTTTTTTGAGCATAGTACAGTTTCCTCCTTTTTTAAATTATCCCGGCGTACCAAGTACGCCGGGATAACAGGCGTTAATAACCGATATTTATATTTGCTCTTGAGTAATCACTGTTGTCAATCGTATTCAGCTTCCCAGTGATATAAATAGTTGACCCAGCATTAGGTATTGTAAAATAGTTGGAACCGGTATGAGTGATATTAGTTTCTTTTCCATACACAGTAATGGTTGGCTTCGCATTATATAGATATGTGCAGTCGGCATCATATAAATTATCTATTGGATTCCTCGCGATTGTGCACGAATCCGTAAGCTGCGATGGTCCTCCTTGAATGTTATGATACATAACTAATGACCCTGGCGTTGTTGCAGCTGAAGCAGAGGACGCAACACCTCCGGCAATTGTCAAAGCCAACACGCCTGATACAGCCATTTTTAAAGTTTTTTTCATAATAAACCTCCTGTAATGTTGCGGGGAATCACTCCCCATTTTGTCCTGCCAAAATTTCCCCTTCTGTCTTTATAGACAGATTTTTTTTGCAAATATTACACCAAATCGAAGATTTTGTATAAATGCACAAAAATTTAAGAGAATTTTTGGCGTTTTTAACCAATCGACTTTTCATCACTGTAAACAGTGATCTTCTCGGTCTTGCCGTTCTTGTCCGTCAGCGTGAAAATCGTCTTGAGACGATACTTTCCGCTTGTCAGACCCGTTTTTGCGGTGGACATCGCGGGCGTATCCGAATACACCGTCTTTGTCCACTCCGCGCCGTCGTATGTACTCCAAGTCCACAGGAAGCCCTGCTTTGAAGCGTCTGCACGGCGACGGTCTTGGTCACGTCCGGATTTCCCTTTACCGAGCTTTCGCATATTGCGGTTGTGCCGCTTATGGAAAGCGACGATGAAGCACTGCATGCTTTTTCATAGTACGGCTGAACAATACTTGTCTGAACGGTCTGCGCGCTCACCGTTACAGACAGCGAAAAGCACATCAACGGGCAAATCAGAATTGAAATGACCCTGCGCATAACAACCACCTCCTTTCTTACGGGAACAACATATTTCCCTTTTCTATAAGTCACCCCTTTCGTAACGGGGATTTGAGAAATTCTATCAAGATTGTTGATTATTCACAAAAAAGCATTTTGAACAACGTCCTCAGCGTCGGATTAATTGTGCAAAATGCCCATTGCGATTTTGAACATCATCTGCCTGTATTACGCGAACAGCCCGCTTATCAGTTTATCGTCCGTCTCTTTTGACATTCACCAGGTCTTCATTCGAGTTGTTTTGACACAATTATAGCAATTTTTATTGAAAGATATCAACGATTCTCAGATAAATTGTGGGTTTATGATCTTTTTTCAAAAAAAATCCCGCAATTTCCTCGACCGCGGAATGTGTTTGGGTTGCTAAACCGGTAGATTATGTTTATAATTTATTTCTTGAAAAAATTTTATCTTTGCTTTGGTTTCTGTTATTCTGTTTCGGCTTAACGCCAATCTCTTGCCGCAAGTCAGAATAACAGCGTTTTTATCTATGTAACGGATATATCTGAAATTAACAAGAACCCCTTTGTGTATTCGTATAAAACCGAGATTTTTAAGACGCTCTTCATAATCCCGCAGAGTCCCGTTTATCCGGATAGTACTGTCTTTGCACGCCATATATATCAAATGACCGTCGGCTTCGAAATATTTTATTTCTTCAGCAGCTCGGACAATATATCCCGTATCCGTTTTAAAAGCAATATTCTCATTTTGAAATAACAGAACTTCTTTTAAACTTGTTGCCGCTTCAAGCAGCTCTTGATCCAGATTACTTTTTCTCACAAATCTGAAAGCGCCGTATAAATATCCTTTATATGCCAACTCATTTTGATTGCTTACAAAAATTATTTTAACGCGATCATCATTCTCGCGTATCTTCTTGGCAGTCTCCATTCCGTTCAAACCGGGCATGGAAATATCCAGAAATATCGCGTCAAAACGCTCTTTAAGATGCCCCGAAAGCAAACTCGCACCGTCGACATATGCCGTTATCTCACATTTTTCCGGGAAATGTGCGCGAAGCTTGTCCGAAATACAGTCGATCATTTCTTGCTCGTCATCACAAACCGCAAGCCTAACCAAAATTATCACCTCTTCGTCGGAAAATCTTCGATTTGTCCGCTGTTTCTTGTTCCTGAGAAATGCGCATAAATTCTCATAATTATTGTACCATAGAAGAATCATAAATCAACATATTTCGGACAAAAGGCTCTTTTGAGGGAACAAAAATCAATTTTTGTCAAAAAAAGAAAGCCGAAAGTGTTTCGGCTTTCGAATGTTAAAGCGTGTTTCCGTCTACTCCGAGGTAAGCGTTGGCGACAACATCGTCTCCGCTTATTTGCTTGATCGAGAAATAAACGTTTGTAAGCGGTGAGTAGTGCTTTTCAAGCGCATATTCACGCAGTTTTTTTCTCGTTTCCGGAAGCTCGCTTGCTTTTCCGCAGTATTTCAGCAACACCGCGTTCTCCAGCTTGAAATGCGGCTTGAAAACATAATGACAATTACTTTCGAACTGCTTGTTGACGGGAACGATGAACTCCACTCCGAGTATAGTCCTCTTGGGTTCTCTTACTTCCTCGCAAACAGTCACGACGATGCTGTCGGTGATCTCCAGTCCAAGAACAGAAATGTTGTCATAAATGTGGCTTATCATATCGCCGAAAGAATCCTTTTCGACCCTCGCGCGATATGACAGCGCGGTATCAAACCACAATTGCTGATTTTCGATCACATTCATTTCCTCACCTTATTTGCCGCCAAAGATCCAATACAAAATACGTTCAATGAAATCCATTTATACTCACTCCCTTTCGCAATTTCTGGTCTTATTATACATTTATCGCGGATGAGGTTCAACGGATTTCGGACAAACACCGTTTTTGAGGGAACGAAATCAAAAACACTTGAAAAAAATGTCGAAATAATGTATAATAGCTATAAGGGAGTGTGATATCAAATGGATAAGATGACTATGAAAGCGGCGGTTTGTGATGATGAGAAAATATTTCACAAAGAGGTTTCCGGTCTTTTGCGCAAGTTTATGAATTCGCGAAACATAGAAATTTATACGGACTACTATGATAACGGCGAGGAGCTTTTAAAATCGAAACGGGAATACGACATTATATTTTTGGATTATCAGATGGAGGGCCTCAACGGAATTGAAACAGGAGAAAAGCTGCGCGAAGCCAATTACGACAGCATTATCATTTTTATCAGCGCATATCCCGCGGCGGCGTTGGACGCGTATGAGGTCAAGACATTTCGCTTTCTTGTAAAGCCTATTGATGAAGCGAAGCTGTTTAAGGCTCTCGATGATTATTTAAAATCTATAGACTACGACAACCTGCTTTTGCTTAATACTCATGAGGAACATTATAAGATCAAATTGTCGGAAATAATTTATTTGGAGGGCGACGGAAAATACACCACGGTAAGAACCAAAAAGCAATCTTTACGAATTCGCTTAAACCTTAAACAGTTGGAGCAGAAGCTTCCTCAATCAAAGTTTATAAGATGCAGTAAATCATTCGTAGTCGGTTTTGCACATATAAGCAATCACAACAGCACCGAAATAATATTTGATAATGGTGAGAAAGCCATAATTGGCGGACACTATGCTGCGAAATTCAAAACCGAATTTCAAAATTATATTATGAGGTACAACGAGGTATATTCTGTATGATTATTACAACGAACCTTTTAAATTTTCTACGTGGACTAATTGAGATATCGGCAATAATTGTTTGCTTAAAAATGTTTGGAATATATAACATAAACGCCATAGCAAAGACTCGCTTTTTACTTGCACTAATTATTTATGCCGGCATATCAATTTTGGATTTTTTTCTTATTGACACAAACGGCGATTTCATCGGTTTCCTTATGACAATATTGTATCTTGTAAAACTGTTCCTTCCACTTTTTTTAATATTGGGTGGTCTTAATCTTAATATTTGTTATTTTACCGCTATAATGGAATTTTGCGTTTCTTTTTTATCAGAAAGTACGACTTGTATTATTTTCAATGTTCTTGAAACAGCTTCCCAAAACATTTACTATGCCGTAAAGCTCTGTGTTCAAGTACTTATATTTGTTCTGCTGATTTTCATTATAAAAAAAGCTGAGACAAAAAGGATAATTATTATTCTTAAAATGATACCGAAGCGTGTTTTTGTGTTATTGCTGTTATCGGTCGTTTGCCTAGCTTTTTTGGTGTCATTAGTAAACTTAGGCACAGAAAATTATTTGCTCAAAGAAAATCTGCTGATTGTACTTATTGTTTCATTAGCTCTGATCATAGCGTACATTATTGCGCTGCTGTTCGTGAATGTCATCGCAAGGCAGCACTTCACAACCACCTCGCAAATGATGGAGAAGCAGGTCGAATTGCAGATAAATCACTATAAAGAGCTTGAAAAAATGGACGCGGAGATGCGCAGATTTCGACATGATTACACAAATCATCTCCGGAGCGTTTTGTCCTTGATACAATTGAAGGAATATTCTGACGCGGAGGAATACATAGAAAAGATCCAAAATAAAGCGTACACTTCGGACGCGGTGTTGTTTTATACGGGAAACAAGCTGGCGGACGCAATTCTGGCGGACAAATCCGCGGCGCTTGACGAAAACTGCCAAATTGAATATTCCGGAATTATGCCCGCTTCAATAGAAAACGTTGATCTGTGCATTATATTGTCAAACGCGCTCGACAATGCAATCGAAGCGTGCCGCGAGATGAGATCGCCCTGCAGGATCTCCGTGACCGCGGGTGAACAGCAGGGATATTTTGTAATGTCGCTTAGAAATCCGACAGCGCGAAAGGACAGCTTTTACGATATCCCGACCACGACAAAATCAAATAAGGAGCAGCACGGCATGGGTTTATACAACATTGAAAGCACGGTCAAAAAATATGACGGTCAAATGAAAATAAAATGCGAAAACGGAGTGTTTGAGCTTATGTTTACGATGAAATTATAGCCTATGCGACGCGGTTATTTATTAAGAATAAAGCGCCTGCGTTCGACCTCTTGTAATCAAGAGCCGCCCGCAGGCGCTGTATGTTGTTACGAAATGGCGCTTATCCTCTGATGTGGATCTCCACATTATCTCCCTGATGTTCAACCACCATTATAGGTTTGCCGTCGACAACATCTCCGTTGATATTGGCGGAGCCGGGGGTGTAATAATCGGGGTTGCTTCTCAAAGGGTGAGACAGGGTGTAGGGCGCTTCGACCCTGAATATCCTCGCGCCGCGGGGATCGTTTCCGTAATCGATCGTGTTGTTGCCGCTTGTAATCGCAAGCGTTCTTCCCTGATTGTCGTTGATAGTAATGTTTGTTGCCATAGTTTTGTACCTCTTTCTTAAATAATGTTAATTCGCCTTCGCAGGCTCTTCGCCCTCGTCGGTCTGAGTTTTAAGGAATTTGTCGGGGAAATATTTGTTCACCCACATCTGCGCAAGCTGGCTTTTTGTGATCGGCTTCAGATAGTAGTTTATCGGCATACCGAGCTCTCCCGCGAGCGCTTTGTTTATGTAGTCCTCCAGGGCGGTCATCATCGAGTTTGTGTCAAGCACGCTGTTTTCGCCGTCGTCGATGTCCTTAAGCCCCGTAAGAACTCCCTTTATCTCGGAATTGTGGAGAGCGATCATCTGCTCGCCCAGCCTTGCCTTTTCAGCGGAGGAATCAAGAGAATCTCTATCCGATGCGGTCGCGTTCTGAAGCGCGGAGAGCTTTTCCATTGCGGACTTTCCGTCAAACTCGGCGAATTCCTTGACCGCCATTTTGATGTTGTTCGCCTTTATCGACGGGATCGAACCGCGCGTTGTTATGGTGCAGTGCGTGGTTATCTCCTGCGTGCTTATAAGGTTTTTGATGTCGCTCGCGAATTGCCCCGAAGCCCCGAAGCCGCCCATTGCGTTCGCGATACAGCTCCTGTATTTTATCTGCGCCTGTATCTTACTTGCCATGGAGTTCATTTGCTCCGTGGAAACGGTCTTCGAGGAGTTCAGAATATGCACCATTCCCACAAAGCAAGAGCCGTAGGTCGCTCCCGAAACAATAGTCATCGCCTTTTCCTTGTCGGTAGAGCCCTTCGCGACGGTCGCGAGCATATTCGCGGGATCGTCGGTTTTGAGCATATCGCTCTTATACATAGCGTTCCATACACGAATAGCCTTGTCCACATCGATAATACACGGCGCAAGAAGCACCGCGTCCTTATGTGTGCAGCTTACCGCGATAACGAGAGTCCCCGCGATGTTATGGCGCGAATACTGGCTGTTTATCTGGCTTGCCGCCGCCTTGCTCGCCTGCTCCGACATACCTTTTCCGAGAAAAGAAAACTCCGCGCTTATAAACCCCTGTATGCTTTGGCTTTGCGTTTGCGAATTCTGGTCGCTTTCGTCGCTGGAGAAATACTGAACGTTCATATTCATAGAGTCCGCCGAGAGCGGCATTTTCTTGATCTGCGTCCGGTTGTAGTCAAGCGGGCTTTCCCAGTTGTGGCTTACAAGCGGTTTCGCGCTGAGCTGTTGAATTTGCTTTTTGGCTTTGATTTTTGTCCGCGCGTAATCGACCGCGGCGTTCTTTATCTCCGTGTTGATTTGATTGCTTTCCTTGGAGATGTCCGTCGTGTCGATGTTGAGATTAACGAGCTCCTGCGCGGTCATATCGATGCTTCGCCGCAGCGCGATAAGCGAGTTGAGCTGTTCCTCGGCGGAATCGATCGGCGCTTGCAGCTTCGCGATTTGTTCAAGTCTGTCCAGCTTTTCGGGCTCAACGATGTTGCCTAAAACTATCGAAGGATCGTAGGGAATTACCGATGGCATAAAATCACCTCATTTCTTAATCTGAATTCAGCTTTCCAAGTAAAATGTTGGCTGTTGTCCTGACGTCGAATAAATACGCCTCAACGTCGTCAATGCTTGCTCTTCTGTTGACGGTCTTCGCGCCTATGGGGGGAAGCCCCGTGATGTCGGCGGCGAAAACCTTGTGCGTGGGTATCTGCCGAAGCAGCACTCGCAGCCGATTTGCAGTAAGCTCGCCGTTTGTGCGGTTTGTCCTTAGACAGCGGTAGCTGCCCGTTAAAACGTCCATATCAACGCTTACGTAGATCTTATCGTATTGCGCGTAGATCTTATGGAGTTCCTCGGGGTGTTCCAAGCTTATGTCCTCGGTGACACGGTTATGGCGGCGTATTCTTGCGAAAACGCGGTCGTTCTCAACGATGCCCACCGACAAAAAATCAACGCCCTTTTCCTCAAAGATCCGGCTTCCCCAATTCCCGCAAAAAAACACATCGTTGTAATTCCCGAAATCCTCGTGCTGATCGAAATTGATAACAAGTATTCTGGAACGTTCGTCAGCCTGCTTGGATTCTATCAACGCGCGGTATGCTTTTCGGATAAGGAAATATGACAGATGATGCGCGCAGCTGCTTTCGTTTATAACTATGCTGTGAAGCGAGTCAATAGTGTCGAGCAGCAACATGATCTCGCTTTCGTTCAAAAAGTTATACGTATGCGAAAAAGACGCGCTGCCGCCCGTGCAGAGCTTTTGCAAAGAGATCGCCGCTTCGCCGAAATCTGGCTTGAAATACTCCGCGCCGCCGCGAAACCGCTTTTTGTCAACGGTTACAAGAACAGTGTTTTGTTCTTTCATACATTCTCCTTTCAGGATCATAATGGGGTATAAGCGCTTTGACTAGAGAAATCCCGTTACGGCAAACGCTGTTTGCATACGATCACCTCCCGTGTGTTTAGCAGCGTATTTACGCTGCATTGATCAAATTATAACGCATTTTCGCCTTGAATATCGGTAATAAATTTTGACTTTTTGAAAATTATTTAATGCGCGTCACCAAAAGAGGAAGCCCCATTTTTTCAAGAGTATCGTTTATTTCATTCAGCAATCCCGCGCCGTTGTTTTTTGAGAGGGAGCGTTTCACATACCATTTTACAACAACGTCACCCGCCAGACTTTCCGAAAGGCAGTAGCCGTATGAACGCAATATCCTGTCAATATCCGAAGTCGAAAAATTCAGCGCGATCACAATAGCAAGCAGAGCCTGCTTTGTCGGAGTCTTGCTTTTGTAGCTTCGCAGCATACGCTCGCTTATCCCGGCGGCGGCGCATAGATCCTTCGGCTTCCCCGAATAGTTCAGCCGTTCCATAAGGCTTCCCGTTTCGGAATTAAGAGACAATCCCGCGCTGTTCGCGAGCGCCTCGGCTTGTCCGCTGTCAAGCCCGAAAAGCTCCGCCGATTTGTGTATTACTTTAATGATCGAGCCCTTTGCCTGAGAGCTTTCCGCGTGCAGCTCCCAGTACGAAACATTCTGCTTCGAGCAGCCAAGCAGCGCGTAAATATCTCTTAAATTAACGCGGTTGTTTTTTTAAATTCCCTGCACATTTCGCGAAGCAAGCAAGAGAATTTCGGCTGTAATTCAAGTCCTCTTTCTTTTAGCCATTCACCGATGAATTTAAAGTTTTCCATAAAGACCTCCGTTATGCTGAATTCAACACCGCAGGCAGAAGCCGCGGTCGTCGGATTATTTTAGCATAACATGTCGGATCGTGTAAGAAAGCATACTTGGATATGCTTCGGGGAAAAAGAAACAAAAAATCGCCGTTCAATATTCGGCGATTTTTTTATTCAGTTTTACAAAATATTGTGCCTCGCCGGATTTGGAGTTGTGAATTTGTACAAAATACTTCTCTCATTTTCTATGCGGTGACTTCGGTTGTTGACTTCGGTTTTGAATTAAAAAACGCCCATAACAGCTCTCTCGAAAACGAGGGGACGGATATGGGCGTTGTGCAATTTTGGAGCGAGTCAACCATAAGCGTTTTTGCGCTATCAGAAGTAAGAGGTTAGAGGCAAGATGTTAGAGCGCAGAACTCGGAAACGACTGCAAACCACGCAAGGGCGATGTGTCAGCGCCGCGCGTTTTTTCGGTTTCGCGAAGCGAAATCGCGGACGGAGTTCGCGAAGTAAAAACGCGCCCTCGCAAAGAGCTGAAGGAGAGCCCGAAGGGCAAAGCCTGAAGCCTTTGACGACCGGTGTGACATCGTTAAAAAAACTTTTGAAAAATCAGCCTATCGACAGTGAAGTCAACACCGCGTTGTTTTTGCGGTTCCGCGAAGCGGAATCGCGGACGACAATCCGCAAAGCAAAAACAACGTTGACAACGAGCTGAGAGCAAGCCGAAGGCGTAGCT
>JAIDPG010000233.1 GCA_029062865.1 Oscillospiraceae bacterium | reverse complement strand
AAATACCGTCATTGATGTCGCTCGCCACTCCGCTGCGCTCCGCGTCGAGCGACACCGCTGACGAAACCGGGCATAATTTTGCTTCGCAAAATTATGACACTTTTTGAAATTTACACTTCGCTGGGAGAGCTGATTGTGGTCAGTACACGCCTATGACAGCTCTCCCTAATACTAGCGCGTATTGATTTTAATTTAAATTTCAAAATTCCGCCGGTGATGCTAACGCGAAAAATAACGCACCGCCGAAAAAGTCTACAAATATTTTGCAACTGCAAGGCGACATAATTCAAGGAAATTTTTACACAAAATAATCCCCCGCAAAGCGGGGGATTATTGCCTCTTGCTTCTTAAGTTCTAACCTTTAAGAGCAAAGCCCGACTTAAACGCATTTCCAACCAAATCGCCGAGCTTGTAGTAGCCGTGACCGAGCGGGTCGCAGACTACGGGGTCGATTTTTGCCACGTCGGGATTGCCGTCAGTGAAGCCGCACTCGCAGATCGAAACGTTCTTGATCTCGCCGATATACCTGCCGCCGGGGAGCACCTCTTTGAGCTCGCACTCAAGGCACATCGGCAGCTCGTTGATAACCGGCGCGTTTACAAACTCACTCTTTGTTACCGTAAAGCCCGCTCTTTCCATTTTATCGGGAGTGTCCTTCGCCGAAACCACGCCGACATAATCGCAAGCCTCGATCTTCTCCGAGTTCGCGATAGACACCGTGAACGCCTTCGTCCGCTCGATATTCTCCGTGGACGCGTGAGCGCTGAGGCAGAGCATAATTTCATTAGCTCCGCACTGTCCTCCCCAAGCGACGTTCATCGCGTTGGGCTTTCCGTTTTCGTCGTAGGTCGCGACGATAAGCACCGGCTGCGGCATAAGCAGCGGCTTTACTCCAAGATTTTTACGCATAATAATTCCTCCTTATTTAAAAGTCGCGAAAAAGCGCGCGGCTTCGCCGCGCTAGCCGCCTGCTAAAGTTCCGTTTCGTTTCGCTTCGCTTCACTCCACTTTAGCAGGCGCTTTTTTCGCGACATGGGTCTGAAGTTACGCTGATTGGCTCGTGACGCGCCTTTGATGCGCCGCCCTTGTGCTGCCGCGGTTAGAACGCGCCTTTTAATGCGGTTCGGTTAAATTAACTGTCAACCGTCAAGGTTAAGGTTTTCGATCTCCGCCTTGATCTCGCGGTTTCTCTCAAAGAACATCATATCCTTATTGTTCTCATAATATTCCTTGCAGCCGTACTGCCCGATGAACCACGCGGCGTGGGTGTTTGAGGTCAGCTCCGTGACGAGGATCAGCAGCTCCTGGCTGCCCTTGTCGAACGCCGCCTCGCAAAACCTGAACGCGTTGGAAAGCGCCTCTCCCGTTGCCGCCGCGCCCTTTGTGAGCGCCTTTTTGCGCGCGTCGAAATCCGCTTTCATCAGCTTAAACGCCGCGCCCGCGTCCTCGGGGGATTTTTCGGCGAGCTGGCTGCGCTCCTCGTCAAGCGCGGCGATAGTCGCGTTGAGAACATACTCCGCGTCGCGCGAGAGGTTAGAAGCTTTCTTGCCGAGCTTCAGCGCCTTTTGCTTCGCTTCAATCTGGCGGACTATCGAATCGTCAAAGCTCTTATCGACGGTGAAATCAAACTTGATGGTTTTAAGGCAGCCCATAAGCTCGGAGAGCGTGTCCTGCGAGAGCCTTGTTTCGCGAACGCTCTGGATAAGCGCGTCGACGATAAGCCCGAGAAGCGACAGGCGCTCGTCGAACTTCGCCGCCTTCGCGCGCTCGACGATCTCCGCGGAGGACTTGCCCGAAAGTATCTTGTCGACCTGATAATCCGAGCGGTATTTCCTGAACAAATCGTAATACGCCGCGAAGCTCTTCGCGACGGCTTTGTTCTGCAAATACTGCGAGATCAAGCCCTCGTTTACGACAAGCTCCTTTTGCTCGTAAATCGCTATCATATCCGAAAGGTCGCTCCAGCCGCGGGCAGTGACGAAGCTCTTTCCGTCGACGGTGGTCTCTATTTTATAGAAATCGTCCTTCTTGATATCAAGATATGTAATGATAGCGGGGTGCGTGCCCTTGGCGAGCGCGTATTCCTTCCACACGTCGTAGTTCGCCTCAACGTCGATACGCTTAAGTCTGTCCCAGGTTACAATATCGAACTCGCGGACGGAGCTGTTATACTCGGGCGGATTACCCGCGGTTACGACGATCCAGCCGTCCGGCACGCGATGTCTGCCGAATATCTTATACTGCAAAAACTGAAGCATAGCGGGCGCTAGTGTCTCCGAAACGCAGTTTATCTCATCGAGAAACAAAATGCCCTCGGACAAGCCCGTTATCTCTATCATATCATAAACGCTCGCGATTATCTCGCTCATCGTGTATTCCGAGACGCTGTATTCCTCGCCGCCGTAGCTTTTCGTCGTGATAAACGGAAGACCCAGCGCCGACTGGCGCGTGTGGTGCGTCATCGAATAGCTCACGAGCCCTATTTTCAGCTCTTCGGCGACCTGCTCCATAATCGCCGTCTTGCCGATGCCCGGCGCGCCCATAAGAAACACGGGGCGCTGGCGCTCGATCGGGATAACGAAGTTCCCGAACTTGTCCTTGGTAAGATAAGCCGCCACGGCGTTTTTTATATCGTTCTTTGCCTGTTTGATGTTCATCGGAAATTCCCCTTTTAGAAGTAAGAGATCAGAGGTTAGAGGTTAGAATTCAACCAAACGCGCTGTCCTCAACCCATAGTATTATTATAAGATATTTTGAGGGAATTGTCAAGGAAAAAACTTCCTTTTTTTCTTTAACGTTTTTGTTTCCAAAAACAAGCTTTGTTCTGCGCCTAAAAAAATTTATTTTTTCTTTTGCTTTTTTGTTCTCCAAAACGGGCTTTTTGTCTGCGTTTTTTTAGAGGAAATGCAAAACCTTTTTTCGAAATGTACGATAAACACGGATTACGCCCCTTTTGTTCGACGCTCGGCAAAAAAGTTTACTTTTTTCTTTAGTTTTTTGCCCCCAAAACGAGCCTTTTGACTGCGCTTTTCAAACGATAATGCGAACCCTTTAGTCGGTATATACTATAAACATAGGTATTTGACTTTAGTTGTTAGTTTTACCGGGTCTGGGGGTGCGAGGGAACACCCCTTCGGGGGGAGAGGGGGA
>JAIDPG010000232.1 GCA_029062865.1 Oscillospiraceae bacterium | reverse complement strand
TATCACATCACCGACAGCTTGTCAATAGGTTTTCAAAAATGTATTGACAGATTGTCACAGTATTCTGCGGGGAATGAAAAAAGCGCTTCCGAAAATCAGACATTGCGGTTCGCCCCTCCCCGCCCACGGAGGGCGAACCGACTGCGGTTACTCCGGGGCAAGCCGGGGTTGATTACTCTAATGAGATGATGAAAGCCACACTCGGTCGGTTTGATAATTTTAACCGCCTTATTCCGTCCCGGTATGAAAACTCTCAATGAAAGTTGATTTATTCGGAATTATATGTTATAATAAGGGCTAGGGGGATATAGCTCCAATGCTCCGCCTGTATCGACAAGGCGAAAAGGGAGCCTCACGGCAACGCTCGACCGTAGCCGAAAAAACCCGACAATCCTGCCGAAATACCGAAAGCGGTTTTTTCGGAATATAACAATCAAAAAACGAAAAAAGAAATGAGGAACAATTATGATTTACAGAAGACTGCCTCACGGCAATTATGATGAACAAATAAGCGTTCTTGGCTTAGGAATGGGCGGTATTCAGAACAGCTCCGACGATGAGATCGTGCAGACCGTCCGCAAGGCCGTCGAGCACGGCATAAATTTCTTCGATCTTTGCGGCGGCGGGAAAAATGTTTACAAGCCGTTTGGAAAAGCAATTGCCGGAAACCGCGAAAAAATCTATGTTCAAATGCATTTCGGCGCGGTGTATAACGACAAGGGCGAGTACGGCTGGTCAAGGGATTTTGCCGAAATAAAAAACACCGTGGAATGGGAGCTGGAGCAGCTTAAAACCGACTACATAGATTTCGGGTTTTTGCACTGCGTTGATGAGAACGAGGACTTTGACAAGCTTGTTTCCGTCGGGGTTTTCGAGCACATAAAAGAGCTGAAAAAGCGCGGCGTTGTGCGGCACATCGGGTTTTCGTCGCACACGCCGTCTGTCGCGGGCCGTATTCTTGATACAGGTGAGATCGATATGATGATGTTCAGCATAAATCCGGCTTACGACTTCGAGAAAGGCGACGAATACGGCAAGGGCACGGTATCGGAACGGTTTGAGCTTTTCCGCCGCTGTGAAGCGGAGGGTGTGGGAATTTCGGTAATGAAGCCGTTTTTCGCGGGGAAATTACTCAGCGCGGAAGCCTCGCCGTTCAGCGCGGCGCTTACGGAATTTCAATGCCTGCAATACGCGCTCGACCGCCCGGGAGTGCTGACGGCCGTTCCGGGAGTGCGCGGTCTTGCGGATCTGGACGCGCTGCTCGGCTTCGCGAGATCCTCCGCAGAGGAGCGCGACTACTCGATTATCGGCACATTTTCGGCGGAGAAAATCACCGGGAACTGCGTTTACTGCAACCACTGTCAGCCATGTCCCGCGGGCATTGACATCGGGCTTGTGAATAAATATTACGATCTCGCAAAGGTCGGAGATAAGCTCGCGAAAAACCATTACGACAAGCTTTCCGTTAAAGCGGGCGCGTGCCTTTCTTGCGGACATTGCGACAAACGCTGCCCGTTCGCGGTTGAACAACAGGCACGAATGGGGGAAATTTCGGAGTATTTCGGAGCGTAACCCGCTATGATAAAACACGTTTTATTTTTGGTGATCGTGCTCGCCGCACGATTTGCGTTTGCGGCGTGCGCGAACGGAAATAATACCGATACGGGAAATGCCGGCAGCCCCCCGCTCGCGAAGGCTCGGAGGAAACCGCAAGCGCTCAAGGCGAACCGACAAGCGGTTCAAAAATTCTTGTCGCATATTTCTCCCGCGCCGATGAAAATTACGGCGTGGGATATATCGAAAAAGGCAACGCTCATATCATTGCCGATATGATAGCGGAAGAAATGAACGCCGATACCTTTGAGAGTGTCCGCGCAGCACCGTATCCCAAGGAATACGAAGCCTGCACGGACGAGGCAAATGAAGAGCAGAACGCGAAAGCGCGACCGGAGCTTATCGCAGCGTCGGATAATTTCGGGGACTATGATGTTGTTTTCCTCGGCTACCCGATTTGGTGGGGCGATATGACGATGCCCGTGTACACGTTTATTGAGAGCCGCGATTTCTCGGGAATGACGGTGATACCGTTCTGTACTCACGCCGGAAGCGGACTTTACGGAACCGTGGGAACGCTCAAAAGCAAGCTGAGCGGCGCAAATGTGCTTGACGGATTGGCAATTACCGGAACTGCCGCTCAAAATAAACAAGACGAGGCAAAACAAGCGGTTTCGGAATGGCTCGGCAAGCTGTGTTTTAAATAATCAATTTAGTTATGAAAGGAACTCAAAAATGAACAAGGACGTAATGATTTTAACGGGCGCGGGGCAAATAGGCATGGCTATCGCGCGGCGAACCGGCTTCGGCAAAAGATAATCATCGGCGACAAGAGCAAAGCAAACGCCGAGGCGATCTCCAAAATAATGAACGACGCGGGCTTTGATACTCTGCCGCTGGAAATGGATTTATCCTCGCGCGAGTCGATATTATATCTTATCGCCGAGGCGCAGAAGCACGGAGAAATCTCCGCGCTGATAAACGCGGCGGGAGTGTCACCGAGCCAAGCGCCGATAGAGACGATTTTGAAGGTGGATCTGTACGGCACGGCGGTGCTTCTCGAAGAAGTGGGAAAGGTCATCGGGTCGGGCGGCGTTGGCGTTACGATCTCCAGCCAGAGCGGATTTCGTATGCCCGCGCTCACTCCCGAGCAGGACGAGCTGCTTGCGACAACGCCCACCGAGGAATTGTTGCAGCTTGAGATGCTCCGTCCGGAAAATATCCGCGATACGCTCCACGCATATCAGATGGCAAAGCGCTGCAACGAAAAGCGCGTTATGGCGGAGGCGGTCAAGTGGGGCGAGCGCGGCGCGCGGCTTAACGACATCGCGCCCGGAATTATCGTAACGCCGCTCGCTATCGACGAGTTCAACGGGCCGCGCGGCGACTTCTACAAGAATATGTTCGCGAAATGCCCCGCGGGTCGTCCCGGCACGGCGGATGAGGTAGCGAACGTCGCAGAGCTGCTGATGTCCCCCGCGGGAGCGTTCATCACGGGCTCGACGATACTCATCGACGGCGGCGCTACCGCAAGCTATTACTACGGACCACTGAAGCCCTGAAGGAGCGCGGTAAAAAAATGCTCTCAATATGCTCTCCGGCGGAAAGCTCTCAATAAAGGACATCGCGAAGAAAAAGCCGGCGTGAGTGCGCTTAACAGAACGAAACTCTCCAAAGTGGCATACCTTTGGAGAGTTTTTTCTTTACGCGACTTTTCTTTGCAGCTGCATATCGGCGCTTTCAATTGCGCGAGCTAATACCCCGCCGCGACAACATCGTCAAAACGACGCTTTACCCGGGCGAGCCTGCGCAGAATGGCGGCGCTGCCGGAAACGGATATGTGAAAAGCCATCCCCGGAACAAACGATGAAAACGCAGCGATCTGCCAACCGTGCCAAACTGCTACGAGCATGTGTGCCCTTTGATCTCACAGGCTATATGGACTATGATAATCAACTTCTGTTATGCTAATTTTCTAGACATTAATATCCCGAGAACAAATATATTGCCAACCATCATTTCGTAAACTTTCGGTATTTTCCGCTGAAAAACCGTCGTAACAATTGAAATTATAGAGGAACAAATACTTTTCCTCTGCTGTTCCAAGATACACACATTCGGTAGTTCCGGAAACCGAGGAGTTTAGGCAAATCAGATAATCCTTGTCATCCCGAGATATAACGGGATATGATTCGGACGGAGCTTCCATAATCGCCGTTCGCTCGAATATATCTATACTATCGAAATCCGATACATAAACCGAATACTTTTCGTTCGTCAGCTTGAATTCACTTCCGAAAATATCATTTTCAAGAGCAAATAATTGGATTTCACCGACCTCCTCGTTTATTATAATGTTTTGTAAATAGCATTGCGTACAGTCACTGTTTGCTATGTTGTCAAGCTTTAAGGTTTGAACATATTCCCATCCCGGTTCACGACACTCTTTTAAGAAATGGTGCGGATTACTTATTAGCATATCAAAATCGTCCTGAGGCATAGAGACGAAATGTTCATGGTAAGATATGTAA
>JAIDPG010000231.1 GCA_029062865.1 Oscillospiraceae bacterium | reverse complement strand
GATATGCTCCGCGTGCACACCTTAGATAATCTCGAGAAGCTCGGCGATTACCCGATCTACACGGCACAGCAGGCGCTCTGGGTGATGCAGTCCGACAGAGTGCCCAAGGAGGTGAGAATTCCCGAGGGCGCGGAGGTCGTCAAGGTTGAGCTTGAGTACGACAACCGCGTCGGATATACGGCGGTTATCCCATATTACAATTTCGTCGTCAAATCAGACGAAATCGACGAATATTCGGGCGACCTGATCTACAGGCATTATAGGATCCCGGCAGTACCCGAACAGTTCCTTGATATGACTATCGAGGATTACGGCGTGCGCGCCTAGAAGCAGGAATTTTCAGAAGCAAGAGGCAAGAAACATAAATCCCGGACAAAGTGTCCGGGATTTTTTATCAGCTTCTGCGCTTTTGAGACCCTATCGGGAGAGCGAACGCCGCCGCGATGAACGTTGATGTTATTTAAAGACTTTGTTCAAAAAACACCTTGTTTACAGTAGTTAAACGCCCAAATGCCCCGGCATTTGCCGGGACTTGGAACATACAGCCCGGGGCGGGCTCTTTTGCGGAAGAATGTGTGGGTTTACTATGGTTCACATGCCCGCTCCCAAGCTTATTCATTATAGCATAAAAAACTTCGGTTGTGGGTAAAAAGCGCTTAATTGACGAAAAAAGCGCTTAATTGACATATCAGAGATTTTCACGGCAGGAAATTTTTAACAATTTGCACAAAAAGCCACTTGACAAGCTGATTTTTTTGTGATATAATTATAAAGAGTATATCGAAACAGACATTTGGATTTACCTCGTTAGAGACGGAGGAAATCCGAAAAGCCGTTACACGACAAAATTTGAAAATTTTGGCAATTCGGCTCGTTGCGGAGGAACTTTTATGACACACAAGGAAAAGGCATTACAGCTGCTCAGCGAGAAATATCACTGCACACAGGCGCTTTTCGGCTCGTTTGCGCCCGATTTCGGGCTGGATCTGAAAACGGCGTTTATGATAAGCACGTGCTTTGGCGGAGGTATGCGCTGCGGCGCTATGTGCGGGTGCATCACCGCAGGGCTTTTGGTGCTTGGTATGACGTTCGGGTTTTATAACTCCAGCGACACCGAGCAGGAGGCTTACGGCAACAAAAAGACCGAGGAGTTCATCAAGCGCTTCGCCGAGAAAACGGGCGGGAAGATCAACTGCCGCGATATTCTCGGAAA
>JAIDPG010000230.1 GCA_029062865.1 Oscillospiraceae bacterium | reverse complement strand
TATTTCGAGGAGTTTTGGGCAAAAATGACGGAAAATATGCAAGCAAGCAGCGTACAAAGCCCGAAGGGCGGTCTTTGCGCAGTGTTGCCTTAAATAAAAAGGACGAAAAATATGAACAAAATGAAAACAAATATACTCGCGGCGCTTTACAGAGCGGGCGACGGCGGGCTTTCGGAAAAGGAACTCGCGAAGGCGCTGGGGCTTACGAAAAAATCCGAGAAGAAGCTCTCAGACGACCTCGCGGGAATGAAAAAATTCGGCGATGTTACGAACAAAAAGGGCGTTTGGCGGCTGAAGGACGCGGCGGATTATTTCGAGGCGACGATAACGCGCGTTACGCCGCGCTCGGGCTTTATGCTCGACGAGAACGCCGAGCTGCCCGTTGAGTACTTCGTGCGCGGGCGCGATATGAAAGGCGCTATCCCCGGTGACTTGGTGCTCGCGATGAAAACCGCCGATGCGGCGGACGGGCGCAGCCCCGAGGCGACGGTCTTAGCCGTCCTAGCCGAGAGCGACAGCCTGCTTACGGGCGTGATAGTTGCCGAGAAAAACCGCCTTATGGTAATGCCCGACAAGCTCTGCGATGAGCCGCTTATCATCGCGAAGGCGGGCACAAAGCCGCTTAAGGTCGGGGACAAGGTCGCGTTCTCGATAAAAAAACGCGGCGAACGGCATTTCGACCACACAGTCGCTATCGCGGACAGCTTCGGCTCGGCGGAGGACGCGAAGTCGAGTGCGGAGGCTTATATGCTCGTAAACGGGCTGCATACCGAGTTCCCCGACGAGGTTCTGGCGGAGGCTTCAAAGCTCGACTTGGATGAGCCCGACGCGGACGAAATCGCGCGGAGGCTTGATCTGCGCGGCGAGCCGATCTTCACGATAGACGGCGCGGACACTAAAGACATCGACGACGCGGTTTCAATCGCGAAAACGGAAAACGGCTATAAGCTCGGCGTTCACATCGCGGACGTTTCGCATTTCGTCAAAAAGGGCTCGAAGCTCGACGACGAGGCATTTTACCGCGGAACGTCGATCTACTATGCGGACAGAGTTGTTCCGATGCTCCCGAATGAGCTTTCCAACGGCATCTGCTCGCTTAATCCGAACGTCGACAGGCTGGCGTTTTCCTGCCTTATGGAGGTTTCGGCGCAGGGTAAGCTCGTGTCGTACAGGTTCGAGAAATCCGTTATCCGAAGCCGCGTTAAGGGCGTTTACGCTGAGGTAAATCGTATTTTGGACGGCACCGCGGACGAGACAATCTGGGAAAAGTATTCGCGCGTTATCGAGCGGATCCCGATTATGAGGGAGCTTGCGGAAATTCTTGAAAAGAACCGAATGAACCGCGGCGCGCCGGATATCGACACCGTTGAGCCGAAGATAATCACCGACGAAAACGGCATTTGCGTTGACGTCAAGGCACGCGAGCGCGGCGTTGCGGAGCGCATTATCGAGGAGTTTATGCTGATGGCGAACAACGCCGCGGCGGCTCTCGCGATGAAGGAAAAGATACCGTTTGTTTACCGCGTTCACGAAGCGCCGCCCGCGGAGAAGCTGACAACGCTCAACGAAACGCTCACGGCGCTTGGGATAAACCCCGAGGGCATTACGGAGCGCTCGACGGCGGGCGACCTCGCGAAGATCCTTCGCGACAACAAGGACTCCGACAGGGCGATTGTCATCAACCGCATTGTTCTTCGGACGATGATGAAGGCGAAATATTCCGACGAGCCGCTTGGGCACTATGGGCTTGTGATGCCCGAATACGCGCACTTCACTTCCCCGATACGCCGCTACGCCGATTTGTCGATACACCGCATACTTACCGACTACGTTTACGCGCTCTCCAATGAAAAAATGGTGAAGAAGTACAAGAAGTTCGCGGCGGAAGCGTCGCTCAGAGCCAGCACGACGGAGCTTTCCGCAGTGCGGTGCGAGCGCGAGTGCGAGAATTTCTACATGGCGGAATACATGAAAAACCACGTCGGCGAGGAGTTTGACGGCTTTATTTCGGGCGTTTCCCCAAGCGGCGTTTTTGTCGGCCTTGATAACACCGTCGAGGGAATGGTCTCCGTCGCGAAGCTCCCGCTCGGCGACTACGACGTTCAGCACGGCGTTATTCTGACGGGCGCGGCGGACGGCAGGGTTTTCACGGTCGGCGACAAGGTACGCGTAAAGTGCGTTTCCGTAAACGTAAACGGCGGGTTTATTGATTTTGAGTTTGTCTAAAGCTTGGTAAACTGCCAAAACTAATTACGAAGCTTGGGAGCTTCCCCGCTCAGACTAATTACAAACTTTGGGTTCTCCCCGCCGGAGGCGGGGAGAACCCCGAAAAACAACTATTATAACAAAAGAATTGAACAAAAAGGAGATAAAGATCATGAAATTCAAAAAGATACTTTCGGGCGTTATGGCGGCGTTCTGCGCACTTTCCCTCACCGCCTGCGGAGATATGGGCGCGTCGAGCTCCACGGAGAGCTCGGCTTCGGAGCCCGCGGTCGTTTCGAGCGTGACAGAGAGTACGTCGGGCGCAACTTCTTCAAGTTCGACGAAAAAGCCCGCGGCTTCAAAGCCCGTAAGCTCCGCTGAGGCTTCATCTACCGAGCCGGACGACATTCTCACGCCTGCCGAGCGGCAGCTCAAGGTCGTCGCGCTGAAGGGTCCGACGGCTATGGGTCTTGTGAAAATGATGCAGGACAACAGCACTCCCGACTCGCCTTATGAATTTGAGATACTCGCGTCTCCGGACGAGATCTCGCCTATGGTCGCGCAAGGCAGCGCGGATATTTTCTGCGTGCCCGCGAATTTGGCGGCGGTGCTTGCAAACAAGACTGGGGGTAAGGTTCAGGCGATCGCGATAAACACACTCGGCGTTTTGTATATCTGCGAAAAGGGCGAGACCGTTAAAAGCATCGCGGATCTCAAGGGCAAGACTATCTATTCCGCGGGCAAGGGCTCCACGCCCGAATACGCGCTGAACTTTATACTCAAGAGCAACAACATTGATCCCGAAAAGGACGTTACTATCGAGTGGAAGAGCGAGCACGCCGAGTGCCTTGAGGCGATGCTTAAGGGCACGAACTGTGTCGCGATGCTGCCGCAGCCGTTCGTTACCACCGCGCAGTCGAAAAACAGCGCCGTAAGAGTAGCTGTTGACCTCAACGACGCCTGGGACGCTCTTGGGCTTGACAGCTCGCTTATCACGGGCGCGGCTATCGTCCGCACGGAGCTTGCCGAAAACGACCCCGAAAAGGTGAATATCTTCCTGCAGGATTACGAGAAGTCGGTTGATTATGTAAACAGCAAGGTCGACGAGGCGGCAGAGCTTGTCGGGAAGTATGACATCGTACCCGAGGCAGTCGCGAAGAAGGCTATCCCGGAGTGCCACATCGTCTGCATTTACGGAAATCAGATGTACGACAAGCTTTCGGGGTATCTTCAGGTGCTGTATGATACCGACCCGAAGTCCGTCGGCGGCACGCTCCCCGACCGTCGGTTCTATTATATTGGCGTAGAGTAATCTACTAAAAAAGAAACTTCCCCGCTTTTTCGGCGGGGAAAGCTATAGGAGGCTTTCAAATGAAGAGAGTCAAAAGAATATTGTGTACCGCAGCGGCGGTGCTGTTTTGGCTCGTCATCTGGGAGCTCGCGGCGCTGAAGCTGAACAGCGATATTATCCTCGTATCGCCCGTTGACGCGGTGAGGCGGCTTTTCACGCTGGCGGGAAACGGCGGCTTCTGGAAAAGCGTGCTGTTTTCGGCGGGACGAGTGCTTCTGGGCTTCGCGCTCGGGCTCGCGGTCGGGACGGCGCTGGCGCTTATATCGGCGAAAGTGAAGGTTATCCGCGTGCTGTTTTCGCCGCTTATCTCCGCGATGAAATCCATTCCCGTAGCGTCGTTTACGATACTCGCTCTTATCTGGATAGGCTCGAAAAACCTGTCGGTGCTCGTGTCGTTTCTTATCTGCGTGCCGATAGTCTGCGCGAATATGCTCGAGGGTATGGACAGCCTCGACCCGAAGCTCGGGGAAATGGCGGACGTGTTCAGAATACCGCCGTGGAGACGTTTTGTCGGCGTGTATCTATCTCAGC
>JAIDPG010000023.1 GCA_029062865.1 Oscillospiraceae bacterium | reverse complement strand
CCGCCACACGCCCTTGCCTCTTGGCTCGTGGGCGCGGAGATGGGTATAAGCGACAGGGGGAGAGGGGGAAGGGGTGTCCCCTCGCACCCCCGACGCAAGGCGACAAAAATAATCTATGAAACCGCCTTGACACAACATCGCAAGCAAAGTGAGTGGATAATGCGCAAGGTTGCGCGGTTCGCAAATTTTAAATTTAAAAATTTAAAGTAAGGAGAAGATTATGAACGTTGGGAAATTATTGGATCTGTTAAGGCAGGACGCACGGCTCTCCAACTCGGAGCTGGCGGCTATGCTCGGCGCAACCGAAGCGGAGGTCGCGTCGGAGATCAAGCGCCTTGAGGGCGAGGGCATTATAATGGGCTACTCGGCGATCATCAATGAGGAAAAGGTCGACGAGAACGGCGTTACCGCGATAATCGAGCTGAAGATCACACCCGTAAAGGACTGCGGCTTTGACGACCTCGCGCACACGATTATGGAGTATGAGGAGGTCGACAGCGTGTTCCTGCTCTCCGGAGCGAACGATCTTTCCGTGACAATAAGCGGAGCTAGCCTGCGCAATGTCGCGCTGTTCGTCTCGGAGCGCCTCGCGGTTCTGGACGGCGTGCTTTCCACGACAACGCACTTTATCCTGCGGCGCTATAAGGAGAAAGGGCACATCTTCAACGAGGATAATTTCGACGACAGGGGGCTGGTTTCCCCGTGATGGATTATGATAAGCTTATCCCACAGAAGATAAGGGATATTCAGCCGTCGGGAATACGGAAGTTTTTCGACATCGCGCAGCGAATAGAGGGCGTGATCTCTCTGTCGGTCGGAGAGCCCGATTTCAAAACGCCGTGGGCTGCGCGCAAGGAAGCGATAAATATTCTCGAAAAGGGCAAGACCGCCTATACTGCGAACAGCGGGCTTATGGAGCTTCGGAAAACGGTCTGCAATTATCTCAAGGACTTTATCCGCACGGAGTACGACCCCGCGAGCGAGGTCATAATCACGGTCGGCGGCTCGGAGGCTATTGACCTTGCGATACGCGCGATGATAGAGCCGGGCGACGAGGTGCTTGTTCCCGAGCCGAGCTTCGTTTGCTACTCCCCGATAACAACAATGATGGGCGGCGTTGCCGTGCCGATAGTCACAAAAGCGGAGGATAAATTCAGATTGACCGCCGAGGCGCTGAAAGAGAAAATCACGCCGCGCACAAAGCTGCTGATACTTCCCTATCCGAACAACCCGACGGGCGCGGTAATGCGCCGCGCCGATCTGGAGGCGATCGCGGAGGTTCTGCGCGGCACGAACATTGTGATAGCGAGCGACGAGATCTACGCGGAGATGACTTACAACGGCGAGCGTCACGTTTCTATCGCCGAAATAGACGGCATGCGCGAGCGGACGCTCGTAATAAGCGGCTTCTCGAAAGCATACGCTATGACGGGCTGGCGGCTCGGTTATGTCGCGGGTCCTCAGCCGATAATCAAGCAGATGCTGAAGCTGCATCAATACTGCATTATGTCAAGCCCGACGGTGAGCCAGTACGCGGCTATCGCGGCAATGGAAAAGTGCGCCGAGGACGTTCGGCACATGACCGAGGAATACGATATGCGGCGGCGGCTCGTCGTGAAGGGCTTCAACGATATGGGGCTGGAGTGCTTCGAGCCCGAGGGCGCGTTTTACGTGTTCCCGTGCATAAAGTCAACGGGTATGACAAGCGCGGCGTTCTGCGAGCGGCTTGTAACGGAGAAGAAAGTAGCGGTAGTGCCGGGCTCAGCGTTCGGCGAAAGCGGCGAGGGGTATGTCCGCGTTTCCTACGCGTATTCCGTATCGCATCTGACTACGGCATTAGAGAGAATACGCGAATTTTTAGAGGAGTTGAAGAAGTGATTACACTGATTGCTCACGCAAAGCTGAATTTGTTTCTTGACATCACGGGCAAGCTCTCCGACGGCTATCATCTGCTCGAAACGGTTATGCAAAGCGTCGATTTGTCGGATATTCTGACGATAGAGCTCGCGGACGAGATTACGGTAAGCTCCTCCGACCCCGAGATCCCAGAGGACGAGGACAACATCTGCTACAAAGCCGCGGAGTTGTTCTATATGCTTTTGGGGCAAAAGGGCGGCGCGGAGATATACATCGACAAGCGGATTCCGCACGGCGCGGGGCTTGGCGGCGGAAGCGCGGACGCGGCGGCGACGCTTCGGGGGCTGAACAGGCTTCACGGCAAGCCGTTCGATGATAACGCGCTGTTGAAGCTCGCGGCGAAAACGGGGGCGGACGTGCCGTTCTGTCTCGTAGGAGGCACAAAGCTCTGCCGCGGCATAGGCGACGTGATGACGGACGAAGCGCCCTATCCCGAGCGGAATTTCCTGATAGTGAAGCCGAGCTTCGAGTGCGATACAAAGGCGGCTTACGAAAGCTACGACGTGACGATGATCCCGCGGCGCGAGCGTCACGAGGGCGAATATTACAACGTGTTCCGCGAGATCTACAAGAACAAGGAAATAAACGAGATAACCGAGAAGCTGAAAAGCCTCGGCGCGTCGGCGGCAGAGCTCACGGGAAGCGGCTCGGCGGTGTTCGGGGCGTTTGAGAACGATTACGACGCGCAGGAAGCGGCGAAACAGTTCCCGATGTACTTTACGGCGGTGTGCCACGCGGCTTCAAAAGGGATCTCCGTGTTAGATGTCAGAGATTAGAGGCAAGATATCAGAGCGCGGCTTTACCCCCTTTTTACTGCCCTTGCAATAGAGCGTGCTCCCGGCAAAGTGTAATATAGCACGCTTCGACTAACAGCAACACGACCAGCGAAGCATCAAAGGCGCGTTTCGACCAACAGCAACATAACCCAAACGCATAAATTTCAAAAAGTGTCATAATTTTGCGAAGCAAAATTATGACCGGTTCCCTCAGCGCTGCAGAGCGAACGAAGTGAGCGGAGCAGCGGTGAGGGAATTTTGAAATTTAAATTAAAATAAGGAGGATTTTATGGTAACTTTGCAAAATCATGTCGGCAAAATTTGCATTTCGCCGAACTATTTCACCGAGCTTATCGGAAACACCGTTGCGAAGTGCTTCGGGGTGATTTCAATGAACGTCACGGGCGTGAAGGAAACGCTGCGGGCGGCGATGCCATCGGCGAAGCAAACCGACCGCAGGCGCGGCGTCCGTGTGAGGTTCATAAAGGAAAAGCTGCTTGTGGATCTCCACATCTCGCTGATGTACGGCGTGAATATGAACGCCGTTATTCGGTCTATTATAAATAAGGTAGGCTACACTATCGAGCAGAGCACCGGGATAAACGTCGAGAAGGTCAATGTTTATGTCGATAATATCCGTGTGTGATATTTAATTTGTGCGGACGCTGATTTTTTCTTTCCTGTCGCAGACGAGGGAGAAAAAAAGAAAAAACACAATCATTTATTAGACGGTGCAATAATAAAGACGGAAAGGGATTTTGGAAAGATGGTTATTTCGGGAAAGCTCCTAAGAGACGCGCTTATTTCGGGAGCTAACAATATTTTCAACAATAAGGTGGAGGTCGACGAGCTGAATGTGTTCCCCGTGCCGGACGGCGACACGGGCACAAATATGTCGATGACGATAAAGAACGCTGTCGACGAGCTGCAAAATACCCCCGACGGCGCGACGGCGGGCGACGTGGCGAAGAAAGCCGCCTCGGCAATGCTTCGCGGCGCGCGCGGAAACTCGGGAGTAATTTTATCGCTGCTGTTCCGTGGGCTTTCAAAGGGGCTTGCGGGCAAGGAGACCGCAAGCGCCGAGGATCTTTCGACGGCGCTTAAGATCGGCGTGGACGCGGCGTATAAATCCGTGATGAAGCCGACCGAGGGCACTATTCTGACGGTATCTCGTGAGGCTTGGGAAAACACCGCGGCGCTCGCAAAAACGAGCATTTCCGCGGCGGAATTCATAAACGCCTATATCGAGGAGGCGAAGAAGTCTCTGGAGCACACGCCGGAGCTTCTTCCGGCGCTGAAAAAGGCCGGAGTTGTCGACGCGGGCGGCATGGGCTTTATCGTTATTCTTGAGGGAATGTACGCGGTGCTTTCGGGCGGCGCGATGATAGCGCTCGCGGGCGACACAAAGCCGAAAACCCCCGCGGCAGCCGCGGCGGCGGAGCAGGAGCCCGCGTATTCCTACAACGCGGAGTTCGTCATCAAGAAAACCAACGAAGCCCGCGACACGGCGGCGCTGAGGGCGGTTCTGGAGACTATCGGCGGGAACGCCTCTGTTGTTGATGACGACGGGATAGTCAAAGTCCACGTGCATACAAACCATCCCGGCAAGGCTCTCGAGGAGGGCTTGAAGCTCGGGGAGCTCGACACCGTGACTATCGAAAATATGCGCAAAACTCAAAAGGACGTTATCAAGGCGGGCTCGCAGGGCAGCAAGAAAGCCCCCGCGGCTATCACGAAGGACACGGGCTTTGCCGCCGTCGCGGCGGGCGCGGGAATTGAGGCGCTGTTCAGGGATCTCGGCGCGGATCAGATAGTCCGCGGCGGGCAGACGATGAACCCCTCGACGGAGGACTTGCTTGAGGCAATCGAGCAGACCCCCGCGAAAAACGTCTTTGTCCTTCCGAACAACAAGAACATAATTATGGCGGCGGAACAGGCGGCGCAGCTTACGGACAGGAACGTCTGCGTGCTGCAGACGCGGACTATCCCGCAGGGCATCTCCGCGCTGATGAACTACGACCCGAGCGACGACTTCAAGGCAAACCGCGCCGCGATGACGGAAGCCATAGACCGCGTCGGAAGCGGGCAGATAACGTTCGCGGTGCGCGACAGCGAGTACGACGGGCACAAGATAAAGCAGGGCGATATTCTCGCTATGGACAACGGCAAGATAGTCTTTACGGAAAAAAGCCTCACGAAATCGCTCGTGAAACTGACGAAGCGGCTTCTGACTTCTTCGTCGAGCTTTGTCACCGTGCTGTACGGCGCGGACGTTCCCGACGAGGACGCGAACGAGGCGTATGAGGCGCTGCGCTCGAAAATCAGCTCGGATATCGAAATCGCGCTGGTGAACGGCGGGCAGCCCGTATACTACTATATAATCTCCGTTGAATAGAATATGAATATTATTGATTTAAAAGGCGTCGGCGACAAAAAGGCGGCGCTTTACAGAAAGCTTGGCGTGGAGACCGTTGAGCGGCTTGCGGAATATTATCCGCGCGGCTATGTGGACTTCACCGAGCCGCGGCGCATCTGCGACGCGGAGATCGGCGAGGTGTGCGTGATCCGCGCAACAGTCGTTCACAAAAGCTATCCCTCAAACTACGGCGCGAGGGTGCAGGTTTTCCGCGCGCGGCTTACGGACGGGCTTGGCGAAATAACGGCGGTGTTTTTCAACGCGAAGTTTACGTTCGACACGCTCTCACTCAATAAAGAATACGTTTTCTGCGGGAAGATCGGCGGCGAGCCGTTAGCGCCCGAGATCCTGTCGCCGCAGTTCATTCAGCCGGGAGAAATCGGGCTGCTGCCGAAATATCCGCTGACACGCGGGCTCTCGAACGCGTCCGTCAGCAAGGACGTGCAGAACGCGCTTCGCATAATCAAGCGTGCCGAGACGCTCCCGCAAAGCATTCTCGCTAAATACAGGCTGATGAACGCGGACGACGCTATGCGGAAGATACACTTTCCGAAAACGCGAGAGGAATACGAGGCGGCGCGCAGGCGGCTGGTTTTCGAGGAGCTGCTGACGCTGAAGCTCGGTCTTTCGCAGCTGAAAAACCGCGGACGGACGCTTTCGGGCGCGGTGATGAAGGACGTTGATCTCGGCGAGTTTTACAAGTCGCTGCCGTTCACGCCGACAAACGCGCAGATGAACGCAGTCGCTGACTGCGTAGACGATATGAAGCAGCCATACCCGATGAACAGGCTGATACAGGGCGACGTCGGCTCCGGAAAAACAATGGTCGCGGCGGCGGCGGCGTACTTCGCGGCGAAGAACGGTTTTTCGACCTTGATAATGGCTCCGACGGAGGTGTTGGCAAAACAGCATTACGAGACGTTCCGCGGTTTTCTGGAGCCGCTCGGGATAACGCTCGCGGTGCTTTCGGGGAGCATGACCGCCGCGGAAAAGAAAAAAGTCCGCGCGGCGGCGGCAAGCGGCGAGATCGAGGTGCTTATCGGAACTCACGCGCTGATACAGAAAAGCGTCGAGATAGCGAAGCTGGGGCTTGTCGTCGTGGACGAGCAGCACCGCTTCGGCGTGGGGCAGCGCTCGGCTCTGGCGGAGCGCGGCGGCAACACGGATGTTGCGAAGCCGACGCCCAAAGCGCAACAGGACGTTGCGCTACAGAGCGTCGGCGGCAACACGCCGCATATCATCGCGATGTCCGCGACGCCGATACCGCGGACGCTCGCGCTGATCATGTACGGAGATCTGGACGTTTCGGTGCTTAACGAAATGCCGAAGGGCAGAATTCCCATTAAGACCTACGCCGTGGATTCGAGCTTTAGAACGCGCGTTTACAACTTCATCAAAAAGCACATCGCGGCGGGAAAGCAGGCGTTTATCGTCTGCCCGCGAGTTGAGGCGGACGAGAACGACGGAAGCGACAGAAAAAGCGCGATCGAATATTACAACAAGCTCACCGCGGGCGAGTTCGCGGGAATTCCCACGGGGCTTCTCTACGGCAAGATGAAACAGGCGGACAAGGACTCGGTGATGAATGATTTCCACGACAACAAGCTGAAGCTGCTGATCTCCACGACGGTGATCGAGGTCGGGATCGACGTGCCGAACGCGGTCGTTATGCTTATCGAAAACGCGGAGCTATTCGGGCTTTCGCAGCTGCACCAGCTCAGAGGGCGCGTCGGGCGCGGAAAGGACGAGAGCTTCTGCGTTCTGATGTCGGACAACAAGTCGGATTACACCCGCGCCCGAATGAACGCGATGAAGGACACGACGGACGGCTATAAGATCGCGGATATCGATCTGCAATTAAGAGGACCGGGAAACTTCTTCGGGCGCGAGCAGAGCGGTCTGCCGCCGATGAAGGTTGCCGACCTCGCCGACGATGCGGAGATTCTAGGAGAGGTTGACAATCTCGCCGCGGAAATTCTCGAAGCCGACCCGAAGCTCGCGAAAAATGAGCACGAGGGAATTCGCGATAACGTGTTGAAGCTGTTTGGAGATTTTGGGGGAGTATTGTGAGCAACGTAGAGTTAAAACAAGAACGCTGGCGCTATCCGCGCTTCTTCACGGAGAATATTTCCGAGGAGACTGCGGTCGTTTCGGGGGAGGACGTGCGGCATATTTCCTCCGTTCTGCGAATGAGGGCGGGAGATATCGCGGTGCTTTGCGACGGGCTCGGGACGGATTTCCTCGCGGATCTTAAGAGCGTCGGTTCCTGCTGCGAGTTCAAAATACAT
>JAIDPG010000229.1 GCA_029062865.1 Oscillospiraceae bacterium | reverse complement strand
GTTCGCGTTTTCCGGCGCTTTCAAGCCCGTTTTCGCGCCCCCGTCGGCGGGTGAGAGTGTGGTGGCTCGGCTTTACCGATATATTATAGCACAACTTTTTTCATTTGTCAAGGGGTTTTTGTAATTTTTTTTAACAGATAAATCCGGAACGCCGCACTGGCAAGTATCTAGCGAAACGTCACACCGAACGTCACACAAAACGTCTAGCTGAACGTCACACCTGTCCGAGCCGAAATTCCGCGTTGCGAAGCCGAATTTTGACTCGCCCCGAGCGTTGGTTATCAAGCCAAATATCCGGCGGGATATCCGGCGAAATAACTGACAAAACGTCAACATTAGAAGAAAAAAAAGAAAGAAATAGAAGAAAGCATAAAGAAGAAGAGGGAGAAGAAGGGCTTCGCCCCTCCTCCCCCCCTTGTTGAAGTTTTTTTCTTTTTTGCAGTAAATTGCAGCTTGGTTTTGTTTACGATCAAGATAACAAAAAACACTTCACAGCAGGGAAAAGCGCGGGTCACAAAACATTGAACGCTGCTTTTCCCGGGTAGACAGCCGCGTCGCCCAGCTCCTCTTCTATGCGGAGCAGGCGGTTGTATTTCTCGACGCGCTCCGATCTGGAGGGAGCGCCGGTCTTGATCTGGCAGGTGTTTAAGGCGACGGCGAGGTCTGCTATTACCGTGTCGGCGGTTTCGCCGGAGCGATGAGATGAAACGGCGGTGTAGTGTGCTTTGTGCGCCATCTTCACGGCTTCGAGTGTTTCCGAAACGCTTCCTATCTGATTGAGCTTTATCAGCACGGAGTTTCCGCAGCCGCTTGTGATGCCGCGCTTGATGCGCTCGGTATTCGTGACAAAAAGGTCGTCGCCGACGAGCTGAACGCGCTCTCCCAAACGGTTCGTGAGGGTTTTCCAGCCGTCCCAGTCCTCCTCGTCCAAGCCGTCCTCAAGGGAGATTATCGGGAATTTCTGCGTGAGCTGCTCCCAATGCGTGATAAGCTCCTCGGTCGTGAATTTCGTGCCCGCCTTCGGGAGGATATACTCGCCCTGCTTTGTGCCCTTCCACTCGCTTGCCGCCGCGTCCATTGCGAGCATAAAGTCCGCGCCGGGCTTGTAGCCGGCTTTCTCCACCGCGTCGAGTATGCACTGAATCGCCGCCTCGTCGCTTTCGAGATCGGGCGCGAAGCCGCCCTCGTCGCCGACCGCGGTCGAAAGTCCACGTTCCTTTAGAAGTCCCGCGAGCGCGTGAAAGACCTCGGCGCACTGCCGCAGCGCGTCCTTAAACGACCTCGCGCCGACGGGCATTATCATAAACTCCTGAACGTCGACGGTGTTCGCCGCGTGAGCGCCGCCGTTGAGGATATTCATCATCGGGACGGGCAGGCGGTTGCCGTTTACGCCGCCGAGGAAGCGATAGAGCGGCATTTCAAGAGCGCACGCCGCCGCTCGCGCGGTCGCTATCGAAACGGCGAGAATCGCGTTCGCGCCGAGCTTTGACTTATCCCGCGTGCCGTCCGCCTTTTTCATTGCCGCGTCGACGGCGTAGGTGTCGCGCGCGTCGAGCCCGCTTACCGCTTTGGAAAGCTCCTTTGTGATGTTCTCGGCGGCTTTTTGAGTTCCCTTGCCGCCGTAGCGCTTCTTGTCGCCGTCGCGGAGCTCCAGCGCCTCAAACTCGCCCGTGGAAGCGCCGCTCGGTGCAGCCCCGAAGCCTATGCTGCCGTCCGCGAGATGCACCTCCGCCTCGACCGTGGGATTGCCGCGGGAGTCTAAAATCTCGCGACCGATTACCTTTTCAATGCCGAAATAATTCATACAAAAAACCTCCGAAAAAATTCTTCGGAGGTAGTATTTCCCTTATTTGGGGGATTATGCGTTTATTGAATTACTATTCAAACTTGTATTTATCTGTACGACATTTTATATGAAACGGACCTGCTGCAATAATAAAATATTCTCCTTTATATGTTGCAGCCGGATAGCTGTCAATTAATTCGATAGTAACATCACCTATCTTAGTTTCCTTGAATCCGTCATTGTTCCCCACAATCAGGTACAATACCACATAATAATCCATATATCCGTCAACGGGGTCTGATGGCCACCCACATTCAAATGGTTTTTCTATATCAACTCCTAATGTTGTGAGATAATCTGATACTGCAGGGTATGAGGATCTGATTTCATCAATATAATATTGACAACAATCACAACTGCAAAGATCTTCTCTTTTTATTTTACTGTAATATCGTTTTGTTTCCGAAATATCCATAATAATTATACTCCTGCAAATCAAATAAACAGAACCTGCACACAAAAATTAGCAGGCTCTTGCCTCTTAAAATTCTTGCCTCTAAAGCGGCATTGCTTCCCTTATTTGGGGGATTATGCGCTTGCTCGTTCGTTTATGAATTTACATAATGCCGTAAACTGATGACCGTCTTGAAACTTCTTGTGTTTTTCGGGGGTGCTCAACGCTTCGTCGGGAACATTTTCATCGCAGTATTTAAAGCACTCCCCGTCTGATAGTGTAATAACAAGCTCCACACGAGCGGAAGCGCCGTATTTGCCGTGAGCGAAGCCTACCTGTGTCGAAGCTGATTTGATTTCCATAAAGCGATACGTACGCTTAAGGAACGCCGCACGAAAAACGACCTTTTCATTATCGGCTGAAAATTCACATTTTCTGAGAATAAACATCGGCATAAGCGAAATCGTCAAGACTACTAAAACCACGATAGTTGATACGGCTCTGTCAAGCCCGGCATACACACAAACCGCCGCACCGCCAAATAATACCACACCCGTGATTATAATACAATACGCAGTACAAACTCCGTTTGAACTGTTGTTAAATTTTCCGCTCATATTTTCACCCGCTTTCAGAGCATACAAATTCCGATTTATCGAATAGCTCCCTACATAAATTATATCACAATTTCCAACAAAAATCAATGTGTAAACGCAAAAAACCTGCTCACAAAGTGAGCAGGCTCTTGTCTCTGATATTCTTCTTTAAACCCTGCGCACCGCGCCGAGCTTGTCCTTCAGCGCGTTCGCAACCGCCTCGGTCTCGCTGTCGGCGAGCTCGTCTGTGATATCCTCCGCGCCCGCGTAGGTTATCGTGAACGTAAGGCTCTTTTTGCCGAAACCGAGCTTCTCGCTCTCAAAGCTGTCAATAAGACGAACGTCCGCGGCTTTTTCGCTCGTTGCCTTGACAACGTCCTCGATCTCGACGCAGAGCGTTTTCTTGTCGCAGATAAGCGAGATGTCGCGCTTTGCCTTTGCCTTGCCGTTGTCCGCGGTGAATTTCATATCGCGCTTATACAGGCTCTCCAGCGCGGAGTAATCGAGCTCCGCGAGAATGACGTTGAGGTCGGTTTTCTTGCCCTCGGCGATGTTGAGGTCGTTGACTATCTCATAGCGCAGCTTGCCGAGCTGCCCGATCTTTTTGCCCTCGCAGAAAATATCCGCGCAGATCTCGGGGTGCAGGAAGCTGCACTCGCCGCGCTCGTAGCGGAATTTTAAGCCGTTAGAAGCCGCGAAGCACTCCAGCGCGTCCTTGACGGTGAAGAAGCTCTCGTCCGCGCCGTATGCGCCGATACAGAGCGTCTTGCGCTCGACGGGCGGCTCGGTGAGCGGAACAGCCTTCGGGAGATACACGTTCGCTATCTCGAAAAAGCGCCCCGCCGAGTGGTCGGACTTGATATTGTCCGCGATGACGTTTATCATGCACGGGCTCATAACCGTGCGCATTATCGAAAGGTTGTCCGTTATCGGGTTGAGAAGCCGCACAGCGGTGCGCTCCGGCGCGTTTTTCGGGAGGCGTATCATATCAAGCTCGCGGTCGGAATACATCGCGAGCGTTCTGATCTCGTAAAAGCCCTGCGAGCAGAGGAATTCCTTAGCGGAAAGCTCCTTGTTCTGCAGGAACGAAAGCCCGCCGTTCGTTACCTTAGCGCTGTCAAGGAATGTCGGCACAACGTGGTCGTAGCCGTACTCGCGGATAACCTCCTCGGCGATGTCCTGATAGCCCTCAACGTCCGTTCTCCAGCGCGGAACGGTGATAGAAAGCGTCTCGCCGCTTTCCGTTACGCCGAATTGCAGCGATTTCAGAATTCTCACAATATCCGCTTGCGGAACTTCAATTCCGAGAACGGAGTTGATTTTCGTGACTGTAACATCGAATTTAGCCTCGCCCTTGTCCTCGCCCGCGGAAACGTCAAAGCTCGAGCTTCCGATCTTCGCTATGCCGAGCTTCTCAACGAGGTTTAACGCGCGCTTCATTCCGCACTCAACGCCGTACTCGTCAACGCCCTTTTCAAATCTCGCAGCCGCGTCGGTGTGAAGCCCGAGTGCGCGCGATGTCTTGCGAACGTTGTCGCGGCGGAATTTCGCGGCTTCAAGCAAAATCTCGCTGGTTTTCACCTCGATCTCGGAATTCAAGCCGCCCATAATTCCCGCGAGACCCACGCCCTTTACCTTGTCGCAGATTAACAGATTATCGCGCGCGAGCTTGCGCTCCTTTTCATCGAGCGTAACAATGGTTTCTCCGTCGTTCGCGCGGCGCACAAGTATCGACTTGCCGTCCAGCGTATCAAGATCATACGCGTGCATCGGCTGACCTATCTCCAGAAGCACATAGTTCGTAACGTCGACGATTGCGTCAATCGCCGAGAACCCGCAAACCGAAAGCCTCCGCTTCATCCATTGCGGGCTGTCGAAGTGCTTTACGTCGTAGATATAATCGCCGAGATAGCGCGGGCAAAGGTCGAGCGCGTCAACCGCGACCTCGATCTCGGGCTTCGTCACCTCTGTGCGCGTGAAGCTGTAATCCGGCTCCTTGAGCGGCTTTCCGAGGAACGCCGCGACCTCTCTCGCGATTCCGAGAACGCTCTGGCAGTCGGGTCTGTTCGCCGTGATCGAGATATCAAACAGATAATCGTCGAGATCAAGCGTCTTCTTGATATCCTCGCCGACGACCGCGCTGTCGGGGAGAATAAGGATCCCGTGAACGCCGCCGCCCTTTATCCAGTCCTCGTTTACACCAAGCTCCTCGCCGGAGCAGAGCATTCCGTAGCTCACCATATCCGCCATTTTGCGCGGCGCGATCTCGATCCCGCCGGGGAGCTTCGCGCCGACCACCGCCGCAGGCACCTTCGCGCCCTTGAACACGTTGTCCGCGCCCGTGAGTATCAGGTTGTCCGCGCCGAGCTCGCCGCAATCGACGTGGCAGATGTACAAATGCGTGCCCTCGTACTTCTCGATAGACTTCACCTCGCCGACGACCACCTTCTCGATATCCTGCCCGAGATAAGTCGTCTCCTCGACCTCAAAGCCCGAGCCGAAGAGCTTGTCAACAAGCTCGGAGGGCTCACAGTCAATGTCTACATAGTCCTTTAACCAGCTGTATAAAATCTTCATGTTTATCCCCCTTAAGCCTTGAATTGAGCCAAAAAGTCCAAATCGTTCGCGAAGAACATTCCCATATTCGGAATTCCGTATTTCAGCATTGTAATGCGCTCCACACCGATGCCGAACGCCAAGCCCGAATAAACCTCCGGGTCTATGTTGCAATTCTCCAAAACCTTTTTGTTGACTACGCCGCCGCCGAGAACCTCTATCCAGCCCGTACCCTTGCAAAGCGAGCAGCCCTTGCCGCCGCACTCAAAGCACGACACGTCGACCTCGACGGACGGCTCGGTGAACGGGAAGTAGGACGGGCGCAGGCGCGTTTTCGTGCCGCCGCCGAACATCTGCCGAACGAATTGATCCAACATACCCTGCAGATCGCACAGCGTGATGCCCTTGTCGACAACCAAGCCCTCCATCTGCATAAACATCGGAGAGTGCGTCGCGTCCGAATCCGAACGGAAAACCTTGCCGGGAACAAGCACCTTTATCGGCGGCTTTTCCGCGTCCATTGTGCGTATCTGCCCCGGGGAAGTATGCGTTCTCAACAAAAGATCCTCGGTCAGCCAGAACGTGTCCTGCATATCGCGCGACGGGTGATCCTTAAGGACGTTGAGCCGCGTGAAGTTATGATCATCGTCCTCTATTTCGGGATATTCCAGAACCTCGAAGCCCATTCCCGCGAACACCGAGATCATCTGCTGCGTGATAAGCGAGATCGGGTGGAGATTTGCGGGAGCGCGCTTCAACGCGGGCATCGTAACGTCAACCGCCTCGCGCTCGTAGCGCTTTTTCAGCTCGTACTCCTTGATTTCCGATTGCTTTTCGTTATACAAATTCTGCGCCCACTCGCGAACCTCGTTCACCGCCTTGCCGAACGTCGGCTTCTCCTCCGGCGGGACGCTCTTCATTTCCTTCATCAGACCCGAGATAACGCCCGTTTTCCCGAGATACTTCTGCCAGAATTCCGAAAGCTGAACGCCGTCCGCGACCTCCGAGAGCTTTGATTTTACCTGTTCTTTAATCTCACTAAAATCTTTCATGAATTATTCAATCCTTTCTAAAAAATAAAAACTCGCCCCAAATTGCTTTGGGACGAGCGTAAACTCGCGGTACCACCCAAATTCGCGGGAAATGTGTTCGCTTGAATGACCTTGCACTCAAACGCGCCCGCGCCCTTGAATCGCCTTAACGCGGCGGACGTCCGCTTAGTTTCTCGCGGAGGGCTCCGGTGCTGAAATTCGGCTTTTCGCATTGACAGAGCGCTTCCAGCAATTACGCTCATTCTCTGGGTCAAGCGGCGAAAACCTACTTACACACTTTCACAGCCAAGTTTATTTTAACATATTTTACCGAGTTTGTCAAGGGGTTATTTTGCTTTCACCTCGTTTTTCGGCTCTTTCCCCTCAAGATAATCGTCAAAATTTTGTAAAGTTACCTCGGCGATGCTTCTTAGCGCCTCCTCGGTGAGGAACGCCTGGTGCGAGGTTATCAGCACGTTCGGGCGGCTGACAAGCAGCGACAGGACCTCGTCGGTGACGATTTTATCCGAATTGTCCTCGAAGAACAAGCCGCTTTCCTCCTCATAAACGTCCAGCGCCGCGCCGCCTATCCGCTTGTCGTTCAGCGCGGAGAGCAGCGCCTCGCTGTCGATAAGCTGCCCGCGCGAGGTGTTGACGATAAGCGCGGATTTCTTCATCAGATTTATCGCGCCCTCGTCAATGATATAGCGCGTTTCCCGCGTCAGCGGGCAGTGCAGCGAGATTATGTCCGACTGCCTGAAAAGCTCGTCCGTCTCGACATAACGCACGCCGTTGATGTCGGCGGGATGCGGGTCGTAGGCGAGGATCTCCATTCCGAAGCCCTTGCAGATGTCGATAAACGCCTGCCCGATCTTGCCCGTGCCGATAACGCCAGCGGTTTTTCCGTGGAGGTCGAAGCCCGTAAGCCCGACGAGGCTGAAATTGAAGTCGCGCGTTCTGATATAGGCGCGCGGGATCTTTCTGTTCAGCGCGAGTATCATTCCCATAGCGTGCTCCGCGACGGCGTAGGGCGAATACGCGGGAACGCGCAATATCGTCAGCTTTCCCTTTGCCGCGTCCAGCGAGATGTTGTTAAACCCCGCGCAGCGCATCAGCAGGACCTTCACGCCCATTTCAGAGAGCGCGTCTATCGTCTTCGCGTTGATAACGTCGTTGACGAACGCGCACGCCGCCTTGCAGCCGTCGGCAAGGCGCGCGCTTTCGGGGCGCAGGCGGCACTCATAGTAGATTATCTCGTGCTTTTTATTGATCTTATCAAACCATTCTCGGTCATAGGGTTTAGCGTCAAAAAACGCGATCTTTTCCATAATTTCTCTCCTTGGCAAAAATATATTTTTGTTATTTTGCGCTTTGGAATTGAAATTATGCTTGACAAACCTAACGAACGAGTCTATAATAATAATTGTAACCGCGTTTTCCCCGCCTTCGGCGGGGAAAACGCCGCTAATACTAAATCAGAGTTTGGGAGAAGTTATGGAAAATAAAAAACGCCTTACTAAGGCGATTGTGCTTATTATAATTTCGGCGTTCTGCTTTGCGGTGATGAACCTATGCGTGTCGATGTCGGGGGATATCCCCGTGATACAAAAGACGTTCTTTCGGAATTTGTTCGCGATGATGATCGCAAGCGGCGCGATGATAAAGAACCGGCACTACATACTCCCGAAAAAGGGCGAGCGCTTCGGGGTTTTCGCGCGGTCGATCGCGGGCTTTCTCGGAATGCTGGGGAATTTTTACGCGCTTTCGTCGCTGCGCGTCGCGGACGCTTCGCTGCTAAACAAAATGTCGCCGTTCTTCGCGATTATTTTCTCGATTTTCCTGCTCCGCGAAATTCCGGACAAAGTCCAGATAATCTGCATTATAACCGCGTTCGCGGGGGCGATGTTCGTCCTAAAGCCCGGTTTTTTGAACGCACAGCTTATCCCCGCCATAGCGGGATTTGCGGGCGGCGCCTGCGCGGGACTTGCGTATACGTTCGTCCGAAAGCTGACGAGCCGCGGCACGGACGGCTATTACATCGTGTTCTTTTTCAGCGCGTTTTCGACGCTCTGCGCCGCGCCCGCGCTCATTTTCGATTACTCCCCGATGACGCTTTCGCAGCTGCTGTTCCTTATCGGAGCGGGAATCGCGGCGGCAGGCGGGCAGTTCGCGATAACGGCGTGCTATTCCTACGCGCCCGCGCGGGAGGTCTCGATTTACGACTACACGCAGATCATCTTCGCGGGAATGTTGGGCTTTGTATTCAAAAACGAGATCCCCGATTTATTCAGCTTTATCGGCTATTTTATCATAATCGCCGCGGCATTGATAATGTTTTTGTATAATAACAGACCTAAAAAGCAGGTTTGACTGCTCCCCCAAACACTAACTTGAATGGTGTTTATTTAAATTTAAATTTCAAAATTCCCTCACCGCTGCTCCGCTCGCTGCGCTCGCTCTGCAGCGCTGAGGG
>JAIDPG010000228.1 GCA_029062865.1 Oscillospiraceae bacterium | reverse complement strand
TATGCCGCAGCCTGAAATCCGCCGCCGCACTGTCACTTAACGAGGTCGTTTCAACGTCGTTGTAAAAAACCTTGCCGTCCGTCGCCTCGTCGAGGCAGCCGAGCAGGTTGAGAAGCGTCGTCTTGCCGCTGCCCGATTTGCCGATTATAGCTACGAGCTCGCCGTCCTCGATCGTGAGGCTCGCGCCGTTCAGCGCCGTTACGGCGCTTTCGCCCTTGCCGTAGGTCTTGCTTAAATTATCTGTTTTGATCATTGTTTTGTCCTCCCGGAATTTAAATCGAAAGCAATATTTCGTTTGAATTTTTTGAGCGCCAGAGCAGTAAGAATAAACGTCGCCGCGCAGATCACCGCCAAAAGTATAAGAATGGGGATCTCCGCGCGCGGGTCCCACATACGGTTGTTCAGGAAAAACAGCCTGCTCACCGCGGAACGCTTTGCGTCCAGCGCGTCGACCTCCTTAAAGAGCTCCTGTTTTTCGAGCGGCGAGATATTGTGCCAAAGCTGATTGAACGCCTCCATACCCATATCCTGCGACAAATGGGTTTGCTCGATATACCACACGCTAAGCTTTTCCATAACAAATTGCACGACCCTTATTAAGCTGTAAGCGATCGCCGACGCGATGAGCGGGATTTTTAGGCTTGCAAGCATCAGCCGCTTTCGGATCGCCGAGACGGGCGTTCCCACCGCCCGAATAACGGAGACCTCGTATTTCTTCGCGCGGATCTTCATTCCTATGCCGTTGAAATACGCGGAAAAGCCGAGAAGCGACATTAAAATCAAAATCAGCACGATGCTTCCGAGCTTCTTCATACGATTGACAAAAATCTCTCGTTTCAGCTTTTTGAGCGACGTTACGGAAAGCTCGGCGGAAAGCGGGAACGGCGCGCCCGTCACCTCCTCATACGCGAACGCCTCCGAGTAGGCGGCGCTCGGCGCGCCCATTGCCAGAGCACCCGTGTGGGTCGTGAGGAAGTTATAATCGCGCTCGCTGTCGCGCGACGCTTTTTTAAGAAGCTCGGGGGAGCTGCCCGTAATTTGGAGCACCGCGCCCACCGTGACCTCCGCGCTTGTGATGTTCCCTAAGCCATAGCCTTGCTCATGCGCCTCGGACATATAAAGCGTCACCCTGTCGCCCGCCTCGAACGGCGGTATTTTGCTTGTGTACGTCACAAGAATTTCCTCGCCGCTGTTTATCGCGCCGATATTTATTTCGCCGCTTTTAACGTACTCCGAGAGCCCGCTTATCGTCCCCGCGTCCGCGAGCCTTGCGGGCGCTTGATATAAATGCTTCGAGCCCAATTGCCCCTCGTCGAAGAAGTTTTGGTATTCTTCCGAGGACATTTGTAGAAGCAGATCGCGGACGATCTGGTTTGACAGGTCTATTTCTTTTCCGTAAGTGCTGTTTGGCTCGTCGAGCTCAATAAAGAGATACCCCATTTCTCCCATAGAGACCGTTCCCTCGGGGAGCTTCGCAGCGGTGTCGTCGCCAAAGCCCTTGGTATCATCGGGGTTTATGAAAAAAAGGTGCTGCGTCGAGTCTTTGTCCTGATGACCCACTCCGTTAAGGGCGGGCGGCGAGACATAATAATATTCGGCGAGACCTTCTTTATTAAGATCAATGCCGCCCGCGTAATAGTTGTCAATTTCAAGGGGCATACTCAAAAACATCAGCGGCTCGTCCTTGCCGTTTCTCGTGTAATACAAATAGGTCATGATCACCGAGAAGAAGATGAGCGCCAGCGCTGCCGTCTGCACGACAGTAACGCTCCCCCGCGCGAACGCCCGCCCGAAGCACCGCCAAAGCGAGCGCGGCTTTTCTTGCTTGCGGAGCTTTTTCGCTCTGAGCTTTGAAGTCAGCACGCAAAGCAGATACGCCGGCACAAACACGGCAATTGAGCAGATGACCGCGTACAAAAACGGATCGCGCGTGTTGTTTGTGATGATGAAGTTAGTTGTAAATCCGCTGAACGGTTTTTCGCCCAGAACATTTACTTTATAAGCTAAGATAACGCCGTAGGACAAAAGTCCCGCCAGCAGTCCGACAGCCGTCTGAATTATCGTAAAAAACGCACATTCCGCGGCGTAGAATTTCGCGAGAACGCCCCGCCCCGCGCCTATTCTTTTAAGCGTGCTTATCCACGCGGCACGCTCCGAAAAAACGGACTTCATCACGGAAAACACGGACAAAACCGCGACCGCTATGCCGATATACGCGGTGAACAGAATAAAATTCGTGTTGTCGCCATATTCCGTCAACCACGAGAAGCCGGCGTTTAAGTCCCAATTGCAGCCGTACCCCTTGTCATCAAATTCTATATTATTCCGCAAATAATCCGTGTAGGTTGATTCTTGGTCGACATTTTTAAGCCGCTCGTCCATTCCGGGCAGAAGCTCGCCGTAATAATAATCGCCGAAGAAATCCGCGCGGTAAAGCGGCGTTTTATCGCTTTCTCCAATAAATATCGGCGGCAGATAATGGCTGAAATCCACCACGTGGGTGTCGTTTTGCCACCCTAAGCGGTCGATTTTTTCATTGTCGATTATCCCCGTGATCGTGTAGGTCTCGCCGTCAAGCGTGATAGTCTCGCCGCATTTTCCGACCCAAAAGAGCGCTTTGATCGTGTTCGTGTCGAGCGCGATCTCCGTGGAGGTTTCGGGAAGTCTGCCCTCGGAAAGCGGAATATGATACAAATTGTGCTCGTCGTGGAGAACCCCGACAAGAAAGCGGTTCGCCTCGTTTCCCATTTCCCCCACAACGTCGAGAGAGCCGTAGGTGTAACCCGTTTTCCCCTCGGTGACCTTTGCGAGCAGCTCGTCGTTGGAATTCACGATTATCAAGTCAAACGCGCCCCACGAGTCGCGGCAGCTGTCAAGCCTGCGGACGGAATATTCCCGCCGCAGAATAAGCAAGACAAAAATCATAGCCGCGAGCAGAACGCCGGAAAATATCAGCGCTATTAGGTTTTTCTTGTGCTTTCTCCAGTATTTGAGAACTAAATATACGGATGTTTTCATATTTGACCTCCCAATTAAGCTGTTCCGACGGAGTGCGCGCAAATTTCCCCTTCTGTCTTTATAGACAGATTTTTTGCGCAAATGTTACACCAAATCGAAGATTTTGTATAACTGCACAAAATCCAAGGGAGATTTTTGGCGCTTTTAACCAACCGATTTTACATTGCGGAGAGCGCGGAGGTCATTGCGGACAACTGCCAATGCGCCCTGTAATGATCGAACGCTCGCTTATGACCGCGGACGAGCCGAAACGGAAGGATCTGATCGAGCCTCTCAACGCTCACAATATCTTGACAATGCCGTCGATTTGTGTTAAAATGTAATAGGTATAGTGGGGGCTTGAATTATGAAAAACAACAGCTTTCTGCAAAGCGTGAAGTGTGCTCTCAGGGGTGTGGCAAGCGGATTTCGCGCGGAGCGTAATTTTAAGATCTATGCGGGCATCGCGCTTGTTTTTCTCGCGCTGAATATTATCACATCGTCGGGCTTTTATGATTACATTATCCTGCTCGCGCTGACTTGCGGAGCTTTCTCCGCCGAGTACATCAACACCGCGATAGAGCGTCTGTGCGACAGCTTTTGCCCCGAGATCGACAAGAATGTGAAGTTCATCAAGGACGTTGCCGCGGCGGCGGTATGCGTCTCGGGAATTGCGTTTTTCGGCGCGGAGGGCGCGATACTTATCTCAAATTTGCTATGATTATTTTGAAAATGTACATAACGATGACTTCTGTGATCATCGCGGGAATACTGAATATGCTGTTCGTGAGAACGCCGCTGTATAAAAGGATAAACCGCCCGATCGACGGCGGCGGGAAACTTCGTGACGGCAAGCGGGTCTTCGGGGAAAACAAGACATGGGCGGGCTTTTTCGGAATGATCGTTTTCTCGGCGGCGGCGCAGGTGATTTGGGGGCTCGTGTGCACGGGGTTTCCCGAGCTCTGTTTGATATACTCGCGCTTTGGAAACACCCCGCTGTTCAATCTGGCGGCGGGCGCGGCAATGGGCTTCGCGTACGTTCTTTTCGAGCTCCCGAACAGCCTTGTCAAGCGCCGCCTCGATATTCCGAGCGGGAAAACGGCGCGCGGTCTAAAGGGCGCGGTGTTCTTTGTCGTCGATCAGGTGGATTCGCTTTTCGGGGTTGCGGGAGTGTATGCAATGCTGTATCCGATGACGGTTTGGGAGTATTTTGCGTATATTCTCCTCGGCGCCGGAACGCACATCGCCATCAACTTAATACTGTATGCCACACGAATTCGCAAAAACTTGTGAGGGAAAAATGTTTATCGGGAAATACAACAGATCTGTGATTTTAACATACGTCGGCGTTGCGGCGGCGTTTGCCGGGACAGCCTTCGCCGTTGAGGGGGCGCTCGCCCCCGCGATGATCGCGCTTGTCTTTGCGGGAATATGCGATCTTTTCGACGGAGTTATAGCGCGGCGGTGCAAACGCGATGAAACCGAAAAGGAATTCGGCGTGCAGATAGACAGCCTCGCCGACGTTGTGGGATTTCTGGCTCTGCCCGCGGTGCTGGGGCTAAGACTTGCCGACGGCATCGGCATTGTTAAATATCCGCTTCTATTCGGCTACATTCTGTGCGGGATCATACGGCTTGCGTGGTTCAACACTTCCGCGGCGGCGGAGGGCGTGAGGACGCATTACGACGGACTTCCCGTAACCTACGCGGCGCTTATCATTCCCGTAACGTACGCGGTTCTGGGATTTTTCCCCGAATTTCTCTCCGAATTTTACGCGGCGTTGATATGGGCGGCGGAATACGCGGTCATCGCGGTGCTTTTTATCCTGAACGTAAAGATCGCCAAGCCGCGCGGAGTATGGTACGTTATTTTCGGCGCGCTTGCTGTTGGTATCATTGCGCTGATCCTGGTGAGAGATGTTCTATGATGATTTACGACAGAGCCGTGGGGCAGCTCCGCGAGGAGCTTGAATACGGCGCGAAGAGCCTTAATTTTCTCTATAACACGGCGTTCGGCAGGGTGCTTCTGAAAGCCTTTTTTTGCCGCGGCATTTATTCCAGAATAAACGGAGCGTATATGAAAAGCAGGCTTTCGGTGAGAAAGATCAAACCCTTTATTGAAAAATACGGCATCGATCTTTCACTGTGCGAACGCACCGAATTCACCTGCTTCGACGATTTTTTCACACGCCGATGCCGCTTCACGACCGACTGTACAGCCGATGAGCTGATAGCGCCGTGCTGCGGAAGGCTTGCGGCGTACCCGATAACCGACGAGCTTACGCTGAGGATCAAGCATAGCGTTTATACGCTTTCCGAGCTCGCGGGCGGGATTGACGTTTCTGGCTTCGGTGGGGGCGTTTGCCTTGTTTACCGTCTTGCCGTCCGGGATTGCCACAGGTATGCCTTTTGCGATGACGGCGAGCTTATCCGCACGGAGGAGCTTCGCGGAGAGCTCCATACGGTGCGCCCGATCTCGGAAAAGTACCGCGTTTACGCGCGCAATCACCGCGTCTGCTCCCTGCTCAGAACCGAGCGCTTCGGGGAGATGATACAGATAGAGGTCGGGGCTTTGCAGATCGGAAAGATCACCAATCACGCCGTTACTCGCTTTTCGCGAATGGACGAAAAGGGATATTTCGGCTTTGGCGGTTCGACAATAATACAGCTTTTAAAAAACGGTGTGATAGAGCTCGACGGCGACATCCGCTCGAATTCCGAAAACGGCATTGAAACGCTTGTCCAAACGGGCGAAAGAGTAGCGAGGAGGGTAATATGCTAAAACGTCTTAACATTTATTTCAAGGAAATGTATCCGATAATTCCGCGTCTTTTGCTCGGACTTATCGTATTCGGCGAGATATATTTCATCGTGCTGCTGAATTACGGCGTGACGGAATTCAAGATAAATTACCAGGAATTTATCGGCGGATTTACGGTGTTCAGCTTTCTTCTTTGGCTGCGCATCGCGGACGATTTCAAGGATTACGAGCTCGACTGCCGCCTGTTCTCGAGCAGACCGCTGCCGTCGGGGCGCGTAAAAAAGAAGGATCTCGGCATTTTCGTGGGGATCCTCATCGCCGTGACTGTGGCGCTGAACGCCGTTTTCATGAACAACTTCTGGTTTTTCCTGTTTCTGTATGTTTACGGAACGCTGATGTCGCTGTGGTTTTTCAGCAGAAAAAAGATACAGAAAAGTCTGCCGCTGGCGCTCGTAACGCACAATCCCGTGCAGATGATAATGAACGTTTACATCATCTCGTTCACCTGCATAAAATACGGTCTTTCCCCGTGGACGCTTACCAACTTCCTTGCCGCGTGGACGCTCTATTTCCCCGCGCTTATCTGGGAGGTCTCGCGGAAGATACGCGCGCCTAAGGACGAGACGGAATACGTTACATATTCTAAATTGTTCGGCTACAAAAAATCAACCGTGTTCGTGCTCGTTCTCACCTGGGTGGACATTCTCACAAACGTGCTTCTTGTGTGGAACCTCAACAAGATATCCGTTGCGGCGCTTCTCCTCAACACGGGCTGGATGACGCTGAAATTCGCGCAGTTCATAAAGGACCCGACGCGCTTTAAGATCGTCGATAAGGTGGAGCGCTACACGTACATTCAGGAAACGATGATGCTTATTACGGTAGCGGCGTTCCTGATCTTCGGAAAGGTGTAAGTATGATGATCGGTGATGAAAATTATAAGGGACAGCCCATAGGCGCAAAGGCGGAAAATCTCTTTAAACTGCGTGAAAGCGGCTTTAACGTTCCGCCGTTTTTCTGCGTTTTCGGGGAAGAAAAAGGCGATCCCGAGAGATACGCGGCGGACTTTTTCGGAGCGGATAAGCTCGTTTCGGTGCGCTCGTCGGCAAGCGCGGAGGACGGCACAAGTCTGTCATTCGCGGGACAATTCCATACGGAGCTGGGGCTTCGCGCAGATGAGATAAATGCGGCTGTGGAGCGCGTATGCTCCTTGCCGAAAAGCGAGGGGTTTTCCGAATACTGCAAAACGAACGGGACCGACCCCGAAAAGATCACCGTCTGCGCCATCGTTCAGGAAATGATCTCCGCCGACCTGTCGGGGGTGATCTTCACCGCAAACCCGCAAGGCATCATAAATGAGACCGTAGTGGTCATCGGCAGAGGAACGGGCGACAATGTAGTCGAGGACAAAGCCCCGGCGAGCACGTACTACTACAACACCACGGACGGGCTCTATTACAGCGAACAGACGGATAATTCCCCGAAGATATCCGAAGCCGCTCTCAAAAAGCTTGTTGAGGTCTCGGAGAAAATAAAAAAGCTTTTCGGTCACGAGTGCGACATTGAGTTCGCGATAAAAAGCGGCGAGCTCTTTATCTTGCAGGCGCGTCCGATAACCTCGCTGAAATTCGGTTCTCCGATCGTTCTCGACAACAGCAACATCGTCGAAAGCTACCCGGGGATCACGCTGCCGCTTACGCAGAGCTTTATCCGCACGGCATATTACCGCGTTTTCCGCTCCCTTCTGCTTCGTATAACGCACGAGCCGAAAACCGTCGCTATGATCGACGACATTCTCCGAAACATGGTGGACGCGGCGAGCGGACGGATATACTATCGCATCAGCAATTGGTATGACGTTATTTTGTTCCTGCCGTTCAGTCGGAAAATAATCCCCGTGTGGCAGGAAATGCTTGGCGTGAAGAACAAAACCGTCACGTCTCACCTTTCAAGCCCTTCTCGAAAAGTCGGCTTTGCAACTCACGCTAAAGTCGCGCTGTCGTTCGTCCGGCTGATGCTCGCGTGCCCGAGGCTTATGGAGAGGCTTAACGCCGAGTTTAAGGAAATGATACGCTTTTTCAAGTCCGTTGATCTTGAGTCCGCGGAAGCGGAGGAGATACTTTCGCATTATCGGAACGTTCTTGACAAGGTTACGGCGAAGTGGGATCTGACCCTGGTGAACGATATGTACACGTTCATTTATACGGGACTGCTGAAGTCTCGGTTAAAGTCTGACCCCGCCAAAGCCAACCGCCTTATCTCGGGGCTTAACGGGATAGAGAGCATGAAGCCCGTAACGGAGCTTGTAAAGCTCTCGCGGCTCGCGAAGGAGAGCGGCGAGCTTGCGCGGCTGGAAAAAATACATAACACGGCGGATTTCCGCGCGTATATGAAAAACGGCAAACTCGCGCAAAGGCTCGCGGCATACATTGAGCGTTACGGAGACCGCAACGCCGAGGAGCTCAAGCTCGAAAGCCTGACGTTCCGCACGAACCCCGAGCTTCTTGCTCAGAAGATCGTTCAGTACGCGGAAGCGGGCACGGAGATACCAAACCGCTCCGAGCAAAAAACCGCGCCGACTGGCTTGTGCAAAGCGTTCGCGAAAAGAGCGGCTGTCGGTATAAAGAACCGAGAAAGATCCCGCCTGAACCGTTCGAGACTTTACGGAATGATGCGTTCGATGATGCTTAAGGTCGGCGAGGAGCTTAGCGCCGCAGATGTGATCTCCGCGCCGCGTGACATTTTTTATCTCGAATACTCCGAGGTCGAAACGGCTGTGAAAAGCGGAAAGGATATGAGGAGCATTGTTGAACGGCGACGCGAGACGTATCGGCGCTTTGAGAAGCTCCCCGCGTATTCGCGGCTGATCTTCGCGGAAAAGGTCTTTGACAGGGCTCCGAAATACGTCGGCGGAATGGAAACGAACCGCGCCGTAAACACGCTTGAGGGCACGCCGTGCTCCGCCGGAAAGGCGCGCGGAGAGGTGATCGTCATCACCGATCCTACATCGTGTCCCGACACAACGGGGAAGATAATCGTCGCTAAGATGACCGATCCGGGCTGGGTCTTTCTCATCGTCGGCGCGGCGGGAATAATCACGGAAAAGGGCTCGCTGCTGTCGCACACGGCGATAATCTCACGCGAGCTGAAAAAGCCCGCGGTCGTCGGAGTTGACGGCGCGGCGAGTAGCCTCAAAAGCGGCGATACGGTCGAGGTGGACGGAGCCTCGGGGCGGATAACAGTGATAGAGAGGGCGCGGAATACGGAGGCGGTTAAATGAGCCTAACGGCGGTCGTTTTTGACAGCGGCGACAAAAAAAGAACACGCGATTTTCTCGCGCTTCCAAGGAGAATTTATTCCGCGGGCGAGCTCACGCAAAGCCCCGCGGAGGAGCTTGCGCTCCTGAACGGAACGCATATCCTGAGCCGATATTTCACCGTTGCGCCTATCCTGATCTACCGCGGAAAACGTGCCGTAAGCCGCGCCGCGGTCACGTTCTACCCAAACGACAGCACCGCGTATGTCGGTTTTTTCGAGAGCGAAAACGACAGCGAAGCCGCGGCGCTTCTGTTTGAAACGGCGGCTGAAACGGCGGCGAAAAACGGCGGCGTAAAGCTGACAGGACCCGTTGACTGTTCCTTTTGGATAAAGTACAGGCTGAAAACCAACCGCTTTGGTATTCAGAATATGTCGCCTTATACCGGCGAGCCCTACAACAAGGAGTATTACGCCGATCTGTGGTATGAAAACGGCTTTGAGGTGATCATGCGCTACACCTCAAACCACTACAAGATCGTTGAGAATGACGACGGCTGCGAAAAATTCGCCGCGCGGCTCGCGGAAAAGCTGAACGCGGGTTACACGATAAAAAGTCCCGACAACGAAACATTTGACAAAACGCTGCGAGAGGTTTATTCTCTGATGATAGAGCTGTACAGCAGCTTTCCCGTGTTCAAGCGCATAACCGAGGAGGATTTCTGCCGGCTGAATGATCACCTGCGGCATATCCTTAATTACAGTATGGTGAAAATGGCGTATTTTGAGGGAGCGCCCGTGGGTTTTTTCATTTCCGTGCCGAATTACGGAAACCGAGTTTACGGCAGACTTGACCCGCTGAAAACGCTCCGAATTCTCAAAGAAAAGCGCAGACCGAATTCCTATGTGCTGCCGTATCTGGGCGTTGACAAAAACCACCCCGGCTTGGGAAGCGCGATTTCCGAGGTCGTCCGCAGGGAGCTGAAAAAGCAGCGTGTGCCGTCTATCGGAGCGCTTTACCGCGAAGGGAGCCTCAGCAAGGGGTATATGAGGCAGATCAGGGATTTTGAGTATGAGTATGTTCTTCTTGAAAAGCCGATTTGAAACAAAATAAGTGTGAAGGAGCTCAAGAGCCTCCGATAAGAATAAACGCTGCCTTGACCGTTTTGCGGTCAAGGCTTTTTCTCCTCCACGGTTTCCCGCTCATATTAAGCAGCCCGTTTTTCTTTGTATACGACAAAAATTCAGTTATTTGCAGTTCTCGCCGTGGCATGCTTAAAAGAAAAAGCGAGGTTATGGCAATGTCAACGGTATTCAGAGTGGAAAAAAGCGGAAATTTTACGGTTATGTCGAACTATCATTTAAAGGACAGGCGGCTTTCGTATAAGGCAAAGGGACTGCTGTCCGTGATGCTCAGCCTGCCGCCCGATTGGGATTACACGCTCGGCGGGCTTGCGGTCATCGCGAATGACGGCGCTGCCGGCGTTCGCAGCGCGGTCAGGGAGCTGGAGAGGTACGGCTATCTCGTGCGCGTTCAGCTCCGCGACGAGAGAGGGCGTATGTCCGTAAACGAGTACGCGGTCTACGAAAGCCCGGAGCTTAATCCGAATTTCAGCCCGGAGCTTGATACGGAGCACGGGCAGGCTCAGCGCGAAAAAGCCCGCGATTTTTTTGTTTCTCCGTCATCGGAAAATCCGCCGACGGATAATCCGCCGACGGAAAAGCCCACGCGGTCTACTTATAATAAATTAAATACTTATAAATCAAAAACTCAAATATCAAATCACTCATCAAGCCGCGCTTCGCGCGCCGAGCGTGAGGATGAGGATAGGATTTTTTGTGAGGAAAATAATTCCGTTTGTCAAAGCAGCGAATATTACCGCGATGTGATCCGCGGGAATATCGATTATGATTTTTTGTATGAAAATCGGGAAAATCCCGTGCTGAAGATCAATATTGACAGGATCGACGAGCTTATCTCGATCATGGCAAGCGTTTTGTGCAGCCGAAAAAAGACCGTCCGCGTAAACGGCGAGGAGCTGCCGCTTGAGGACGTTAAGCGCCGTTTTCTGGAGCTTGATCGGGATCACATCGATTACGTGCTCACCGCGCTTGACAGAAGCTCCGCCGACGTCCGAAATATGCGAGCGTATCTGATAACCGCGCTGTACAACGCTCCCGACACTATGGAGAGCTATTACGAGGCGTGGGTCAAGCGGGAGCTTCGCGGGAAAAACTCCCCTTAACAAACCGTGTGGAATTTGTTATAATATTTATACGCGCGGCAAGGGCGTGTTCGTCGACGAAACAAACGCGCAGGCACTCGCGCTTGAAGCGGGCAGCGGCAAGGCAGTCAACATCGTCTTAATGGGAAGGCTCGCGAGGCATTTCGATATCAAGCGTTTTCACTCGATACCGCAATGCTTTATATACCTTACGCGCTTTTTTATTTCGTTTCACAGAAAATCGCGGTATCAAGCGTTTTCACTCGACACCGCAATACTTTACATACCTTACGCGCCTTAATGCCGCGAGATGCTGATTTTCGGTCGTTTTTCAGACATAATACTCGCGGAGATCGTCCGGACGCAAACAGCCGAGCTTGTCGCTCTCGAACGCTATCCCGCAGTCTATGTCGATGAAATTTCCCTTGCGGAAGATCCTATGCTCGCCGCAAAGAAGCTCGGTCGGCGTGTGCCCGACTATCAGTAGCTTGTCCTCGAAACAGCCGCGCTCCGGCGAGAAGTCTTCAAGCTTCCGGCAAGCGGCGGCGTCTAGATACGCCGTCAGCGTCGGCTCGCCGCCGTTTTGTATCCACAGCATCATCTGCTCTATCGCCGCGGGGTTACAATGCTTTCGGTGTCGAACGCGTTCAGCGTGTCGTCCTCGCCGAAATTTATTTTCTCCAGCATCAACGAATATTTGTCGAACCGCCCGTGAATGTCGGAAATTGCGTAGGTCATTAGAGCGTGTTCACATTAACACTCTAGTTCTCCTTTTTCGGGAATTTCACTTCCATTTCGGCTGTTTCTTTTTTTATCGCCTCAATATCCTCGGCGGTCATCATGCCGAAATTGATCCGCAGAATATTGTTTGTTTCCTCCGGCGAATATCCGAGCTTTTCATGAAGATTATTTCGCACGTTTTCTTTGGTTGAGCTTTTGATAACGTCCAGAATAGCGGTCGAATTTTCGATGTAACCGAGCAGCTTTTTATTCATATCTATCCTGTTTTCGTAATATTCAAGCTCGTAATTTTCGTTGTACCGTCTGCATACCGCGTCGGAAAGCACATTGCCGTCGGCGTTTGTGGTGATATCGCACCTTGCGCCGACGCGTTCCCATTCCTCCATGACGTTTACGGCCTTGGCGCAGGCTTTGCTCAGCGCCGCGTAGAGGTCATTTGAATCCGCGTAAATTTTCACATGCATTATGTTTTCGGGGTACCCCTTCGGTACCTCACGACCGAACCGAGTAATGTTCAAACTGACTTGATTTAATCTCATAGCAATTCCTCCTTATTTCACCGCTTTGCCGTTTTGCTCCGTTTTCGCGTCAAAAGCCCCCAAGCAGCCGTGAATGCCGCTCATTGCGCAGATCATACGGAGCTCCTTTCGCTCGTCAAACGGGCTTTACATCAGATCTTGATCAGATTGCCGCCGAGCTTCCCCGCGTACTCCTCGCGGCACGTGAGGAATATTATCTGGTGACGCTCGGCTGCTTTTTTGATAAGCTCGCAGGACTGCGCAAATCTGCGCTGATCCATATTGTTCAGCGGGTCGTCAAGCACGAGCACGCCGCCACCCGCGGGGAAAAGATGCTCCAAGACCGCAAGCCTGAACGCGAGGTAGATCACGTCCCGCGTGCCGTCGGAAAGCTTCGGGAAATCCACCCTGAAGCCCGCGCTCGCCAGCTCGAAGCTCGACTTGCCGTCGGCGAATTCCGCGGAAATTCTGTCGCCAGTGATCACGTTCAGATAATCGCCGAAATTCCGCGCGAGATCGTCAAGCGGATTTGCGGAAAGCGCGCTCTTATGCGCGTTGAACACCTCTTGAATGTGCAGCCATTTGTGCAGAAGATCAACCCTTTCGTTATATTCCGCGGTTCGTTTTTCGAGCTGCTCCTGCAGATCGTCGCCGTTTTCCTCAACAAATCCGCAAAGCGTCGTTTCCGCCGCGATCTTGTCCGCAAGCGCCTGCTCCTTCGCCTCCCGCGCCGCCTTGACCGCCTTGTCCAGCGCCGCCTTGTGCGCGTTTACATCGGAGATCCCGCGGTATTTTTCGGGAATATCTTCGCAGGATCTAAGAGCGTTTCCGACTTTTTCGAGCTCGCCGTTCCGATCCTCGATAAGCGCTTTCAACGCTTCGACGCTCGAATATTCGCGCTCAAACGCCGTGATCGCGTTCTCCTTCGCGCCGATGAATTTGCTGATGTCCGCGCCGCCGCAAAGCGCCGAGATATCGCTCTCGATGACCTGAGCGCCGCGCGTGTCTCCAAGCGCCTTCGCGGCGTTTTCAAGCTCGGAAAAGCCGCGGTCTCCGAGAGACCGTTTGAGATCCGCTTCGAGGATATCCCTCTGCCGCGAAAGCTCGTCAAATTCCCGCGCGAGGGCTTTTATTTCCTCAGCGGAATTGCGCCCGTATTTGCCGAAAACCGCCGCGGTCTGTGCCTCCAGCGAGGAAATTCGCGCATTTGTTTCCTCTGGATCAACCTCCGCGGGAGACAGGCTCATTTCCATAATTCCCGGGATCTCAATGCGCGCCGCTTCGGTCAAGACCGCGGTTTCGCCGCTTATCTCAATCGGCTCCCCCGTCAGCAGCGACGTGATCTTCACGGTGTTTCCGCCGAACGTTTTCAGCGTCGCCGCGATGTTCATTCCGCGCAGCTTGCTTTGAAGCAGCGGCAGCTCGCGCTCCGCGGCTTCAAGCGACTTTATTTCGTCGTCGCTCGGGCGCGTCAGCGGGCGAAGCTTTTCCTCGATCTTCCGAAGCTCGCCGCGCAGCTTTTCCGCGTTCCGATAGCTGTCGAGGACCGCGCGGTTTTCCCTTTCCGAAGCCAGATCACGCGCCCTTTCGAGAGCGCTATTCGCCTTGGGAAATTCGTCAAGCGCGGCGGAGTATCTTTTCAGATCGCTCTCGCAGCGCTCGGCGATCTGCTTGTTGTGATTGTTATCGCGGATCTTTTCGGCGAATTCCGCGAATTCCGACAGCGCGTTTTCCGAATTTTTCAGCGCTTCGTCCTTTTCCCGAAGATCAATTATCGCGTCGTCGAGGTTTTTCTCGTTTTCCTTGAGCTTTTCTAGCTTGATCTCAACCTCGTCGCGCGCCTGAAGCGCGGTTATGACAGCGCCGCGGTATTTTTCCACTTTCATCGTTTTGTAGTCTTTTCTCGGCTTGTCAAGCTCAAGATCCCAGCCCGGTTTTGTCCCCGCGAGCGTTTCTATGCTGCTTTGAATTTGCTCCTCCAGCTTCGTTACGGAAATTCCGCCGCTTTCGGCGAACGCCTGCGAAACCGCTTCGGAAAGCGTTTTGTTGGTCTCGGCGCTGCCGCTTAGGATCCTTTGCAGATTATCCGCCGCCGAGCTTTGCGGCGACAATAGAATTTCCCTGTACGTGCCTTTGCCGCAGCCGAAGATCTCCGTAAGGATCCTGTCGATCTCGTCCTGCTTCTTGATTATCCCGTCGGGAGTTATCAGCTTGCAGACGGGCTCCTCGCCCCATTCCTTTTCGATTTTATAATTGCCGTCCGCTTCGATCTCCACCGCGC
>JAIDPG010000227.1 GCA_029062865.1 Oscillospiraceae bacterium | reverse complement strand
TCCTCGTTGACGTAATTCAACGCGACAAACATTCCGCCGACCTTCACAAACGGGAGGCAAAGCTCAGTCAAAATCGGCATCGCCGCAACCGCCCGCGCGGTCGCGAAATCGAATCGCTCCCGCATTTTTCTCCCCAATTCCTCACCGCGTCCGTGGATTATTTCGGCGCTTATCCCTATTTTCGTACACGCCTTTTCGAGGTAAACGCAGCGCTTCCGGAGACTGTCGCAAAGCGTTCCGCGGAGGTCCGGGCGGAAGATCAGCAGCGGAAGCGACGGAAATCCCGCACCCGTTCCAACGTCAATAATGCTCGCGCCCTCCGGGATCTCCAGCCTCGCGAACGGCAGAACGCTGTCGATATAGTGCTTCTGCACAACGTCCTCGAACTCCGTGATCGAAGTTAAGTTCACGCTTTTATTATACTCTATCATGAACTCGAAAAGCGCTTGGAATTGCGCCGCTTGCGCTTCGGAGATCTCCAAACCCGCTCCCGAAAACGCCTCAATTATCGTCATTTCGCTCCCCCTTTCCCGTAAGCCATATCAGCAGCACGGAAACGTCCGCGGGATTTACTCCCGAAATTCGTCCCGCCTGCCCGACGTTCAGCGGTCTGTGCTTGTTCAGCTTCTCCTGCGCCTCTAACCGCAAGCCCTTTATCGTTTTGTAGTCCACGTCTGCGGGAAGCTTTTTCTCCTCCAAGCGCCGCATTTTCTCGATTTGCTCCAGCTGTATTTTGATGTACCCGGAGTATTTCAGCTCGATTTCAAGCCGATTGACCAGCGAGACCTTAAGCGGCGGGCGTTCCGCGTCGAACTCCGCGAAGTCGGAATACGAAAGCTGAGGGCGCTTCAACAGCTCGACGAGCCGAACGCCCGCCGTAATCGGCGTTGTGCCGCGGCTTTCGAGCATTGCGTTGACGTCGTCGGTCGGGTGGATCGTCACGGTTTTTATCCGCGCGAGCTCATCTTGCAGTAATTTGCACTCCTCTTGGAATTTCGCGAAGCGCTCCTCGGATACTAAGCCCATTTCATACCCGACAGGCAAAAGCCGCTCCGGAGCATTGTCCTGCCGCAGTATCAAGCGATATTCGCTGCGCGAGGTCATCATTCGGTACGGCTCCGAGCAGCCCTTTGTCACCAGATCGTCAATCAGCGTGCCGATGTAAGAGCTCGCGCGGTCAAGTATCAGAGGCGTTTTTCCAAGTATCTTTCGCGCCGCGTTAATCCCCGCGACAAGCCCCTGGCACGCGGCTTCCTCATAGCCCGACGTGCAGTTGAACTGCCCCGCGCCGTACAATCCGCCGATTTTCTTGAATTCCAGCGTCGGCGAAAGCTCCAGCGGGTCACAGCAGTCGTATTCAATTGCGTACGCGGGGCGCATTATCTCGACGTTTTCAAGCCCCTTTATCGTCCGCAGGAACTTTATCTGCACGTCCTCCGGCAGACTGGAGCTCATTCCCTGCAAGTAGAATTCGTCGGTGTCAAGTCCGATAGGCTCAACGAAAAGCTGGTGCCTCTCCTTGTCCTTAAACCGCACGATCTTGTCCTCAATGCTAGGACAGTAACGAGGTCCGATTCCCTCGATCCGCCCTGAATACAGCGGCGAACGGTCGAGGTTTTCAAGTATCACGCGGTGAGTTTCGGCGTTTGTGTATGTAACGTAACACTCCGCCTTATTCGCGAGCTCGCCCTCAAAATCGAACGAAAACGGCATTATATCGCTGTCGCCCTCCTGCTTTTCCATTACGGAGAAGTCGATAGAGCGCCTATGAACCCGCGCGGGAGTGCCCGTCTTAAAGCGCCGCATCGAAACGCCAAGCGCCTTTAAGCACTCGGTGAGCTCCGTTGACGGCAGAACGTTGTCGGGTCCCGCCGAGTAGCTCTGCTCGCCGATGTGGATTTTTCCGTTCAGATACGTACCCGTCGTGATTATAGCCGCCTTGCACGGATAGACCGCTCCGAGCTTTGTTCTCACCGCCGTTACGCTCCCGTTTTCCACGTCCACCGCCGTCACTTCTCCTTGTTTGATAAACAGGTTCGGCGTTTGTTCGAGCGTTTTCTTCATATAGATATGATATTTCACGCGATCACTCTGCACGCGGAGGCTGTGAACGGCAGGTCCTTTTCCCTTATTT
>JAIDPG010000226.1 GCA_029062865.1 Oscillospiraceae bacterium | reverse complement strand
GTTGATGAGCAGCACGCATATGACGATTGCCGTGATTATCGTGATGACTGCGCCGAAGCTCTTAAACAGCGCCGTGAGCTCCTTTTGCCCGAACATTTCCGCCAAGCCCTCTGCCGCGAGCGCCGCCAGCTTGTAGCAGATCAGGCTCGCGAGAACGGGTACGATCATCACGCCGACGGCGATCATCCCGTAAACGCCGACGCTGCTTTTAAGTATCGAAATGCCGCTTTGCAGCGTGTTCACCGCGTCCGAGACCGTCCCGCCGACAAGCGGCACGCCCTGCGATACGACAAACTTCGCCGTCTTTATCGCCGCGTTGTCCGAGGCGGCGGAAACCGCGGTCTGAAGCGACAGAACGCCCATAAAGATTGTCATCACCAGCGACAGCGCCCAGACTACGATTTTCTTTATCACCTCAGCGAGCTTGTCCAGCTTGAACTGCGGCTGAACCGCGCCCGCCGTCGACACTCCGAGAATTGCTCCGCAAAACGGCGCCAGGAAATTCGCCGCCAATTGCGAGAACAGCTGCGTGCCGCCGAGTATCGCGGAGTTCACCGCCGCGGCGGTCAGCGTGTGCCCGAGCGCCGCCGAAATTCCCGTCAGCACCGGGATAAACACGAGCATAAAGTTCGCCGCCGCGCTTATCGCCGCGAGCGAGCCCTCAAGCACCTCGTACATCGCCGCGGCGGCTATTCCCGCGCCGCAAAGCACACCGACGACGGAGAGCGCCGTTTTCAGATTTCCCGCCTCGGCAACGCTTTCGGCAAGCGCGCAGAACAGCACGACTCCGCACAGTCCGCAAAGCATACGAAGCGGCTTTCCCGCTTGATTTTTGAGCAGCTCCCAAGCGCCCGTAAGCGCCTCGCCGAACGAGAACACGCGCGGCGCTTCCGGGGTGATCTCCTCGCTCTCAAGAAACTCCCGCGCCTCATCGGGGAGCGCCTCGATAAGCTCGCCTCCGCCATAATCAAAATCCTCGGCGAACGCTTTTGAATTTAACAAAAGCAGCGCCATGATAGTTAAAAAAGCCGCAAAAAACTTCCTCATTTTTCAACACCCTTTTACCGTCTCCCCCGTCTCCGGCGGGGGAGAGAAGCGAGTTAGTTATTTATCATTGAAGTAATCAGCCCCGCGAGAGTTGTGAAAACGGGCAGTGAGATCGCCGCTATCGACACTCTGCCCGCGAGCTCCAGCTTCGCGCCGAGCGCGTTTTCTCCCGCGTCCTTGGCGACGTCCGCGGAGAGCGTCGTGATGTAGCTTATCGCGAGGGCTTTGAGCAGCACCTCGGCAAACTCCCCGCTTATCCCCGCCGCGTCGGCGAGCTCCCCGAGCGCGGACACCGACGGCGTGAGGGATTTCACGGCGTAAATCAGTATCATCAAGCCCGCGCCGATATTCACGAAAACGGCGCTTTCGGGCTTCAGCTGCCGCACGACAGCGCACAAAACCGCCGCCAGAAGCCCAAAGCCGCACAGCCTCAGGATATCCGCTACCATAGCCCGAACACGTCCTTTATCGTGTCGAAAAGCTCCTTGATCGACGGGATAAGCAGCATCAGCACGAGGACAAGCCCCGCGACCGTGAGCAGAACGACCTG
>JAIDPG010000225.1 GCA_029062865.1 Oscillospiraceae bacterium | reverse complement strand
CGCGGGGATTTTCGGCGTTGTGAAGATACCGAATATGGTGTCGATAAAGAAAGCCGGCTTTGAGAAGTGGTGGGTCGTGCTGATCTTGATTTTCGTTATAGTTGCTATCGGGATCATCGTCGGGCTGAACGCGCTGAACGAGGACTTTGCGGTGAGCCTCGCGTCGATTTTGCTCGGGAGCTCGCTGGTTGTCGGAAGCGCCGCGGACATCTTCGCGATGGCGGGCACGAGCGATGTTCAAAAGCAGCTGCTCGCAATCGACACCGAGGTTGAGACCGAGGGGAGCACAAAGGATAAAAAGTAAATCTTAGGCTCTGTTCCGAGGGGAACAGAGCCTCATTTTATTTCTTGATCTCATACATCGCGGTGATAACGGATTTCATCATCTCCAGAACGCCCTCGCCCTTGACGTTCACCAACATTCTCGCCTTGCCTACGGTTTCAATTCTCATGCGCTTCCCTACCGCTCTTGTCACCGCCGAAATTCGCTCCATATCGAATTTTGAGAGGTAGAAAATCAGATCGTCGCCAAGCTGGGTGATTTCCTTTATATCGCAGACTGCCGCCAGATTGCGGTATCTTGCCACATCGATAAGCCCAAGAACGGACTCCGGCGGCTCGCCGTAGCGGTCAATAAGCTCGTCTGTGATGTCCTGCGCGTCGTCGTCCGTTTCGATCCGCGCGATTTTTCTGTAGCAGTCCACACGCTGCGCCTGGTTTGAGATATATTTCTCGGGAATGAACGCGTTTATCTTCACGTCAACGAGGCACTCCTCTTTATGGATAGTCTCCTCGCCGCGCTCCTCGCGGACGGCTTCGTCAAGCAACTGAAGATACATATCGTAGCCGACGCTCGCGAGATGCCCGCTTTGCGAGGCGCCGAGAATATTGCCCGCGCCGCGGATCTCCAGATCTCGCAGAGCGATCCTGAAGCCGCTTCCGAACTGCGTGAACTCGCGGATAGCGTCAAGGCGGCGCTGGGAAATTTCCGTTAATACCTTACCGGGCTTGAACGTGAAATACGCGTAGGCGCGCTTGTTCGTCCGCCCAACGCGCCCACGGAGCTGGTGAAGCTGCGCTAAGCCCATATAGTCCGCGTCCTCGATGATAAGCGTGTTGACGTTCGGCACGTCCACGCCCGTTTCGATTATCGTCGTGCAAACAAGCACGTCGATCTCACCGTCGAGAAGCCGCCGCCACACGTCCATAAGCTCGTTTTCCGCCATTCGTCCATGCGCCACGCCTATTCTCGCCTCGGGGACAAGCTCGCTCAGTTTGTCGGCGACGCCGTAAATGCTGTCAATGCGGTTATGGATATAGTACGCCTGTCCGCTGCGGCGGAGCTCCTTTTGGATAGCCCCCGCAATAACCCCCCAGTCGTGCTCTATCACGTAACTCGCAACAGGTCTTCTGTCTTGAGGCGGCTCGTCAAGGACACTCATATCGCGGATTCCGCTCATCGCCATATTCAGCGTCCGCGGAATCGGCGTCGCCGAAAGCGAAAGTATATCCACACCGCTGAATGCTTCCTTGAATTTGTCCTTATGAGCTACGCCGAAGCGCTGCTCCTCGTCGATTATCACAAGCCCGAGATCCTTGAATTTCACGTCGTTCTGGATAATTCGGTGTGTGCCGATTACCAGATCAATTCGCCCGCTCGCGAGACCTTTTAATATCTCCTTCTGCTCTGAAGTGTTTTTATAGCGCGACAGCAGCGCAATGTTCAGCGGGAAGCCCTCCATTCGCGTGTTTGCGGTCTGATAATGCTGCCACGCGAGCACCGTCGTCGGCGCTAAAATCGCGCACTGCTTCCCCGATTCCATACACTTGAACGCCGCCCGAAGCGCGACCTCGGTCTTGCCGAAGCCAACGTCTCCGCAAAGCAGGCGCTCCATAGGACGCGCGCGCTGCATATCCGCCTTTATCTCGTCGATGCAGCGGAGCTGGCTGTCGGTCTCGACATACGGGAAGTGCTGCTCGAAGTCCTCTTGAAGCGAGTCGTCCTCCGGGAACGCGAAGCCCTGCGACTTCATTCGCTTGCCATAAAGCGCGATAAGCTCCGCCGCCATTTCCTTCGCGGCGGCTTTGGCTCTGGCTTTTGATTTAGTCCACTTGTCCGAGTTCAGACGGTTGAGCTTCACGGTTGAAGCGTCGCCGCTGCCGATATAGCGGGAAACGCGGTCAAGCTGCGTTACGGGCACGTGGAGAACGTCCGCGCCCGCGTATTTAATTCTGATATAATCCTTCGCGATGCCGCCGTTTTCTATCTTGTGAACGCCGTCGAACACGCCGATGCCGTGGGAATAATGCACAACCAAATCGCCGACCGCGATGTCCTCCAGCGAGCGTATCTCCTCGCCCTTTTTCTTTTTCGGAATTCTCCGCCGCGCCTCGTGGACGGCGGTGTGCGTGAACACGCAAAGCCCGCTCTCGGAATATTCCATTCCCGCCGAGAGCGTTCCCGCCGCGACTATCACCTTACCGGGGAT
>JAIDPG010000224.1 GCA_029062865.1 Oscillospiraceae bacterium | reverse complement strand
GTACAGCTCATCTTCGGAACCTGCGAATTTTCGTCCGCCGAGAGGAAAATGTTCAGCGCAGTGTTGATGTCGGAGGAGGTCGTGTCATCAAAGATCGTGATTTCCCAACCGGTCGACGCATCATAATCAACCTTCACGGCACCCTTAACGCCGCCGTATGTAAGCTTTGCGTTATCGTTAACGGTGTTGTCCTGAACGCTGAAGTCGATGTAAGCGTGATCTTTGCCGCCCGTCGCGGAGGGTCTGGAGATGTGGAAGCGGCAGGTTGCGTCAACGGTCGTGAACTTGAAGTCCTGAACGAGATTCTTCGCCGCCTTGGAGTTTATGTCGTCGGGGATCGGGTCGAACTCGATCGAAAGCTCAACGTCGTCCGGGAGGTTTACGCCGCCCGCGGTGAGCGCCTTTTGGATCTCGTTGTCGAAATCCGTCGCGCTTTCAAACTGCTGATCCATATCGAAGAAAACCGTCAGAATTCCGTTAGCATAGGAAGCGAACGGGAAATCCGCGTCCTTGAACGCAACGGACATATTCGTGTAATCCGACGGTGCGGAAACGGAAACGGTTACGTTCGTGCCGTTTACGAGCTTCGTCGCCGAGGAAACGGTGTTGCTGGTCTGCGGGATTATCGCTCTGATGATGTCCGAGCTTGCCGCGACGCCGTCGCACTCGCCCGTAACGCCGAGAACGTGATAACCATCGTCGTTTACAAGGTAACCCGCCTCGTCAAACTTGAAGTGACCCGCTCTTGTATAGTAGATATTGCCCGCGCCGTCCATAAGCTGAAAGAAGCCCTTGCCGTCGAGCGCGATGTCGGTCTTGCTGTCGGTGTAGTTAAAGCCCGACTGCGAAAGGTTTGCCTCAACCGAGCTTACCTTTACGCCGTAGCCTACCTGTCTCGGGTTGATACCGCCGAGCGTCGCCGTCGGCGCGGAGGGGTTTCTCTTGGTCTGATAGTAAACGTCCGCGAACGTCATAACGTCGGTCTTGAAGCCGATCGTGTTTACGTTTGCGATGTTGTTGCCTATCATGTCCATTCTCTGCTGGTGAGACTTAAGACCCGTAACACCCGTAAAAAGTGATTTAACCATAATTAAATAACCTCCAAATTAGAAATCAAGAATTTTAACAGGCAAGAGGCAAAAAATTGCCGTGCCCGAATTCTTGAGATTTCCGCCGTGTGAAGCGCTTCAATCGGAAGCGCTTCTATGGATTCCCGAAGGTCCGTCCATTTATGCGGCGCGTAAGCGCCGGAGTTTAACGCGTAAGCGTTATACGATCACGGTGGAATCAATGTTCGTGAAAATATTACCTATCATTTCCTCCTGTGGAATTGTGGTAATTACCTTGTTGTTTTTTACGCTCACAACAAACGCGTTTCTGTCCACAAGAACCAGCGTTTCAACGCTTCCTTTGTCTGCCGCAAGCTCAACGCCCCTGTTAAGACGCTCAAGCGTATCACCCTCAGTGATGTCTATACTGCGCTCTGAAAGCCTTTGCACCGCGTGCTTGGAAAACTCCACGCCGCGCTTTTCCTCAATCTTCTGCGAGAGTGCCTGCGCAAAGCTGTCGCCGCTGTCATTTGTTTCCTGTGGGCTTGTCACGGGCGGATTTACCGCGTTTCCCGTGGTTACGCTGATTTGATTGCGAAGCGCCAAATACTCGCTTATCAGCATAATAGCCTCCTTGCTCTAACTGCCTTAGGTTCCTACGTCGTCCGTGCCGCCTGCTCCTACGGTTTCGTCAACCTTTTTGTTCTCCTCGGACTGCTCGGGCTCGTTCGTGCTGTTTCCGGGCTCGTTAGGCGCGTCCGTTCCGATATTAGCGACCGTGATCTCAGTGAGCTTATCAAGAGGATACGTGCCTACCGTATTGCCGTCCTGATCCACAAGAACCGCGCTGATCTTGCCGTCGTTCACCTTGATCGAATCGATCCAGCCCGCCGCAACGCCGTCGTCGGTTTTAGCGGTAACGTACATAAGAATCATTGCGGAAGCTCTCGCGATGCTGTCTGCAAGCGCGTTTTCGGCGTTTACGGTGTTCGTGCCGCTTGACGTTCCGGGGTCTTCAACCTTTGTTACCTTCGAGATATCAAACATCTCGCCGTCGATAACAACGTTGTAGCTGTCGCCCTTTTTGGAAACGCTCTCAACAATTCCCGTTTTTGTCACCTGATCCTTGCCGTTGGGCTTGGTTGCCGTCGCAATCTTTCCAACGAGCGAAGCCGCGTAATTCGCCTGCGCGTATCTGCTGCTGTCTCTCATATAATTCAGCTGAGAGAAGCTCGCGAGCTGCGTGATGAACTCGGTGTTCGAGGTGGGCTCAAGCGGGTCCTGGTTAGTCATTTCCGCGACAAGCAGATTGAGGAACGTGTCGGAATTTACGAGATCCTCTGTCGAATCCTTGAACTTGTCCTTGTACTTCTCGTAGGTTTGCTGTCTGATCTCATCGATCGTCGTGCTGCCGTTCAAGAAGCTATCCAGATAGCTGTCTGCCATAGTTTTTCCTCCTTTTCTTGAATTTGTGATCGTGATTTGGATCGCGATTTACATCGACGCGATAATTTCTGCGAACGTTCTGTCGCCGTCGTCATCACTGCCGTTGTTCTCCGCGTCGCTGCGATAATAAGGGTTTTTGCTGCTGCCGCTGTAGTCCTGAGCGTGCATATCCTGCTTGCTCTCGTTGACGGTCTGCCAGCTTTCGAGGTCGATGCCGTTGTTTCGCAGATTGCTCTGCATAAGCTCGCTGTGCTGCTCGAGAACTCGCTGTGTGCGCGCGTTTTCCGCCGCGATCGTTACCGAAACGGCTCCGTCCGCCGCCTTTACCATTCTCACGGTAATTCTTCCAAGCGCGCCGGGGTTCAGCACCAAGCTGTACTCGCTCTGCTCTCTGATCTCGGTCTCCTCGATCGCTCTTTCGACAAGCCTTTGCGCCTGCTCGATGATCTCGGTGGGCTTGACTTCAATACGCTCGCCGTTTGTGCCGGTAAATACCAGCGACTGATCGGCAGCTACTGCGCTGTGCGCGGGAGTTGTCTCGCTGTCCGCTTTGCCGAGCTTCGCGTTCTTGAGCATTTCAAGCTCCTCGCCCGCGTTTTGTACTCTGCTTACCGTCTCGGAGAAGCCCTTCGGTTCTTCCTTCGGAGCGTCCGCTTCCTTCGCCGTGAACGACTCGATGACCTCCTCGAGCTCCGGTCTCGCTTCCGCAAATCCCTCAGAGCCTTGGTCTGACCTTGCGCCGCTGTTTTGCGCGCCTTCCGCGTTCTGAACCGCCTCTGCCTGCTCTGCCGCAGCCTCAGCCATTCCGTCGATGATCTGCTCGAACACGCCATCCTCGGATCTATCCTCCGCGTGGAGCTCAGCTGTCGCTATGGAAGCTAAGGTTTCGCCCTCGGTGATCTCGCTGATGCCGTCAAGCATCGTCGCCTTGGATTCGTCCTCGTTCATCTTCTCGATGATCCCGTAAAGTTCCAGAAGCATCCGGTTGCCTGCCTCACGCGAAGCCGCCTGCTCGTTTACCGCCGCCGTTGCGGGGTTGAACAGCTCCTCGTCCTCGTCGAGCGGTTTCTCCTCGTCCTCGTCGTCGCCTTTAAACCGCATTTGGATCATCAGCGCGCTGATCTGCTTCATCAGCTCCTCGGTCATCAGCTCGTCGGGGATGTGCTTGAGAGCCAGCTTTCCTTCGAC
>JAIDPG010000223.1 GCA_029062865.1 Oscillospiraceae bacterium | reverse complement strand
CGGGTTTTTCCGTCAAGGCTGGCGGAGCTCATCGAAAACGGATTTTCCGAAAGGTATATCTGCGAATTATGACAGGACTTTATATTCACGTTCCGTTCTGCCGCAAAAAGTGCCCGTATTGCGACTTCTATTCGGTCGGCTTCCGCGAGGAGCTTGCCGCGGAGTATGCCGACGCGGTTATCCGCAATGTGCGGCATTACGGCGGGAGTTACGATACCGTATACTTCGGCGGCGGAACGCCGATACTGCTTGCGCGGCATATCTCGCGGATACTCGCGGAGGTTGACGCTGCAAGCGGCGCGGAGATCACCGTTGAGTGCAACCCGCTTGAAATGGATAAGGAAACGCTTACGGGGTTGTTCAATTCGGGCGTGAACCGTCTTTCGGTCGGCGTGCAGTCCGCGGTTGACAGCGAGCTTTGCGCTCTTGGAAGAACGCACACGTTCGAGCAGGCGCGGCAGGCGATACTCACGGCACGCGAGGTCGGGTTTGAGGACATCTCGGCGGATATTATGCTCGGTACTCCGGGGCAGGACTTATCGTCGCTCACCTACACGATAAGCAAGCTGCGGGAGCTTCCGATAACGCACGTTTCGGCGTATCTTCTCAAAATCGAGACGAACACGGTTTTCGCGAAAAATCCCCCCTCGCTCCCCGATGAGGACGATACTGCGAAGCTGTATCTTACGGCGGTGCACGAGCTTGAAGCGGTCGGGTTCAAGCAGTACGAGATAAGCAATTTCGCTAAGGGCGGCATGACGAGCCGACATAATCTGAAATACTGGCGGGGCGAGGAGTATCTCGGAATAGGCGCGGCGGCGCACTCGTTCCACAAGGGAAAACGCTTCGCGGTAAAGCGCGATCTGCGGGAGTTTATCGCAAGCGAACTCCAGATTGAAGAAATCACCGACGAAGCCCCGAACGAGCAAGAGGAGAGAATAATGCTCGGATTGCGGCTTACAGAAGGTATTCCGAGGGAGCTTTGGCAGCGCGTGGAAAGCGCTCTGCCGCTTATCCCGAAGCAGTATTACAAAATCGAAAACGACAGGCTTTCGCTCACGCCGGAGGGATTTCTCGTATCGAACGAGATAATATCCACGCTGCTTCTGCCCGAAGAATAACAAATCGAAAATCCCCCGCCTTATCGCAAAAGGCGGGGGATCTTTATTCCCTAATTTATCTCTTGATATCGTAATTCATATCCATAAGGTTGCGAATGCTCTGAACGTCGTCGGTGATGTTGCCGTCGCCGTGTATCGTGTGCTTGATAACGCTCGAAGCCACCGCGAAATTCACCATATCCATAGGCTTGAAGTCGTTCATCATCGCGTAGATAAGACCGCTCGCGAAGGCATCTCCGCCGCCGACGCGGTCGAGCACGTTAAAGGTGAAAAGCCTGCTCTCGAACGTGTGATTGTCGTACCACATAAACGCCTTCAGGCTGTTCTCGCTGCCGCTGTGGGCGTAGCGAACGTGCCGCGCTATGCATTTCAGGTTGGGGTATCTGTCGATAAGATGACGGAAAATCTCGTCCTGCTGCTCGTAGCTCGGCTGGAGCGGCACGCCGTCCTTCCAGTCGCCCTTTGAATGATCGTTGTCGTCCTTCCATAAATGATAGGGCTCAATTCCGAGAAGCACGTCCACGAACGGCAGACATTCCGTGCAGAAATCGCGCGCCTCCTCCCAGCTCCAAAGCTGACTTCTGAAGTTTCCGTCGAAGCTGACTATCAGATTTTTCTCCTTCGCGGTTTTCAGGCAGGTCATAATGAGCTCGCGGCAGTTCGGACCGAGCGCGGGCGTAATGCCGCTCAGATGCAGCCAGTCAAAGCCCTCGAGCAAGCCGTTGATGTCTACTTTTTTGAAATCGTATTCGGTTATGGCGCTGTGCATTCTGTCGTATGTTACCTTGCTCGGGCGAATTCCATAGCCCGTTTCGAGGTAGTATGTACCCAAGCGGTGCGTGGGGGTTTCTTCGGGGGAGGTCAGTATAACGGGCGTGCAGTGCACGTCGTTGGAGCGCAGCCAGCGCACCGCGCTCTTTCCCAGGCTGTTGTTGGGAACGACGCTGAAAAACGTGCTGTCAACTCCGAGATTTGCCAGCGCCAGCGCGATATTCGCCTCGCTTCCGCCGTAGCTAGCCTCGAAAGCGGACGCCATGCGTATCTTCTCGTAGTTTGGCGGAGTGAGACGCAGCATTATCTCTCCGATAGTGATAAATTTTCTTCCCTTCCCGTCCTTCGGAAGCAAGGGGTTGTAGTGTTCCATAAACACCCTCCTAATCAGTATTTTTTGCGGTTTTCCCCGCCCAAGCGGGGATTTTTAACTAATTACTATTCTCTGACTAACTCTCTGCCCATCAGTACGCCCATAACCGACGCCATCATCAGCCCGCGCGTCCAGCCGCTGGAGTCTCCGAGGCAGTGCAAGCCCTTGATGTTCGTGTTGAAGTGTTCGTCCATTTTGATGCGGTTGGAGTAGAACTTCAGCTCGGGCGAATAGAGCAGCGTTTCGTGGCTCGCGAAGCCCGGCACAACGTTGTCTACCGCCTTGATGAAGTTGATGATGTTAGTCATCGTGCGGTAGGGGATAGCCGCCGTGATGTCGCCCGCCACCGCGTCCGGGAGCGTGGGCTTTACGTTCGAGAACGCGAGCTCCTTTTCCCAAGTGCGCTTGCCGTCAAGAATATCGCCGTAGCGCTGCACGAGGATCTGCCCGTTGCCGAGCATATTGCAAAGCTCCCCGACCTTCTGCGCGTAGGCTATCGGCTGGTTGAATGGCACGGAGAAGTTGTGCGAGCAAAGTATCGCGAGGTTCGTGTTTTCGCTTTTCAGCTCCTTGAACGAGTGCCCGTTGACAACCGCCAGACCGTTGTCGTAGTTCTCCTGCGCGACAAAGCCGCCGGGGTTCTGGCAGAACGTCCGCACCTTGTTCTTAAACGGCGCGGGATAGCCGATAAGCTTGCTCTCGTACAGGACGGAGTTTACTTCCTCCATGATCTCGTTGCGGACTTCCACGCGCACACCGATGTCGACCGTGCCCGAGCGGTGGTCTATCTCGTGCGTTTCGCAGAGCCTCTGGAGCCAGTCCGCGCCCTTGCGCCCCGCCGCGATTACGATTTCATCCCCGTAAACCGCCCTCGGAGTGTCGTTTCCCGCCGCGTCCGAATACATCACGCCCTTGCAGACGCCGTCCTCAACAATGATGTCGTCACAGATCGTCCCGAACATCACCTCAACGCCGCTGTCAAGCAGGTGCTTTTCAATTCTCCCGTAAAGCTGCTGAGCCATTTCCGTGCCGAGGTGGCGGATAGGGCAGTCAACGAGCTTGAGGTTCGCGTTTATCGCCTTGCGGCGGATCTCGCGTATCTTTTCCGGGTCGGAAACGCCCTCAACGCGTGTTTCCGCGCCGAATTCGAGATAAATTTTGTCAGCGTATTCAATCGTCTCCTGCGCGAGCGCCTCCCCGATAAGCTCCGGCAGCAGCCCGCCGACTTCGGTTGACAGCGAAAGCTTCCCGTCCGAGAACGCTCCCGCGCCCGAAAATCCTGTCGTGATGTGGCAATACGGCTTGCACCCGACGCACTTTTTCGTCTTGGATTTCGGGCAGCTGCGCTTTTCGACGGGTTGCCCCTTTTCGATCATCAGTATCTTCTTTTTCGAGCCGCGCCGCAGCATCTCCAGCGC
>JAIDPG010000222.1 GCA_029062865.1 Oscillospiraceae bacterium | reverse complement strand
GTATCGTTCCGCGCTACACGCGGAACGATACCGCTGACGGAATTTTGAAATTTAAATTAAAATATGAGTGAGAAGATATCGGCTACACCCGATGAACAAATCGCGAAGCTTCGCGAGCGCGGGTGCGTAATCAAGAATGAAAAATTAGCGCGTGAGACGCTGAAATATATAAATTACTATCGGCTGTCGAACTACTTCGAGCCGTTTTCCGTAAGCAAGCATAAGTATGAGGAAGGCACGACGTTCGAGAAGATTCTGCGTATCTATGAAATGGATCGCAAGCTCCGAAGCATAATGCTCGCGGCGCTGGAGGAGGTCGAAATAACGCTGCGCGCGGCTGTGTCGAACTACCACGCGCTGAGATACGGGGCTATGGGGTATCTGAACCCCTCGACGTATGACAGAGCGCACAATCACCAGAGCTTTATGTCGAGGATAAATCACCTTATCGAAAGCAACGAGGAGCGCGAGTTTGTACAGCACTACAAAACGCGCCACGAGGGGAAATTCCCTCTGTGGGTGGTTATGGAGCTGTTCAGCTTCGGAACGCTTGCGTTTTTCTTTAAGGATATGCAGAATTCGGACAAGAAGGCTCTCGCAAACGAGTTTTATCATTGCTCGCCGTCCGAGCTCGACAACTGGATCTTCTGCTTGAACGAGCTCAGAAATTACTGCGCGCATTACAACAGGCTCTACGGCAGCCATTTCCCCGTAATGCCGCGCACGCCGCGGGATTTCGTCCCGGAGCTTGAAAACGATCTGTTCGGCTATGTGATCGTAATGAAGCAGCTTTATCACGACAAGGCGAACTGGAACGAGCGCGTCGTAAAGCCCGTCTCGAGGCTTCTGCGGAAGAACTCCGACGTGGCAAGGCTGTCCGACATCGGCTTCCCCGAGCAGTGGGAAACGCTGATCGCATTCACGGACATCGGGGAAAAGAAGGCGTAATTTCTACTCGCGCGTTATAAAAGGGGGGAGCGGTACGGCGGAATTTAAAAAATTTATCCAGACGAACGGCAAGTCGTTCGAGGAGATAAAGAAAGCGATAAACGAAATGGTAAACCGCGCGGTGGAAAACGTCGTCGATACCGTTGTAGATGATGTGACGCAGCTCGCCCCAAAGGACGTTCGCCGCAATATCAAGAAGAGCGTCCGCGAGGCGAGGAAAAACGCCGCGGAGGGGAATTACAAGCCCGAAAAGATAACGCCCGCGCTCCCCGATAGCAACGCCCCCGAAAATAAGCCCCGAAGCATTGACGAGAGCGATCTTATGTACCGCGGCAGCGCGCCCGCCGGCAGCCGAATGGCGTACCCGCACGAATATCATTCCGACAATATGTCCCCGCAGGAAAGCTATATGCTGACGAAAATCGCGCAGATGCGCGAGCTAGAGATCTGCGTCCGCGGCTTTGGCATCGTAAAGCGCGCGATAGAGCTCACGATTGTCGAGCAGGGGGATTTTATGGCGCAGGTCGAGGACGACTTCCCGCGCGCCGCTTATTGCGCGCTGGCAACGCCCGTTTACGCCGCGATGTCCAATTCCCAGCTGCGAACGTTCTTCACATGGAGAACCGACGCCCGCCGCGGAGTGTACATCCGGACCGATAAGCCGTACATTATGCTTTATTGCTTTGAGCTGCTGAACAAGATCGGCGAGAACGAGTCGATAAAGGCGTTCGACAAGCTTCTTGAGGTGTGGGAAGGCTGTAAGGAATTCGCGCCGTATTTAAACGAGCTCATGCCGCGCTGGCTGAAGGATTTCTACGCGTTCAACGACGTGACGGAAAAATACCCCGATATAAAAGCCGTTCTCGGAGAAAGCGAAGCGGATATCAACGAGCGCGAGTTCACCGCGTTTGAATCGGGCGATTACGCAAATAAGCTGGATTTCCTCGCGGGGAATTCCGCGTATGATATCAAAGGCAGCGCGTTTTATTCCGACGATAAAAGAGATCTTATCGAAGCCGCGTGCGAGGCGGCGCTGAACGCCCTCCACGATTATTTCTCAAAGCGCGGCATAGAGCTTGCGGAGCTCGTCTGCGGCAAGCTGAAAAAGGACTACACGTGGACGCCGTTCAAGGACGCGATCGTAAACCTCGACACCGCGGACGGCTTTAAACCGATAAGGATAAGCGCCGCCGAGCGCTATTGCGTAAAGCGCGGCGAGCCCGCCCTGGAGCTGTTCGATTTCTCGCCGTCGCGCGGCTTTATCGGCTATCTGCTGAAAAGCGTTGAGGCGGAGCTGCGAATTAAAACGGGCTACGGCAGAAGGCTCACCGTGAAGCTCGATATGGTGAAAAACGACTTCGCGAACCGCACGAAGCTGATGGAGGCGATCTCCGCGCCGGAGTTTGTCGAGGTAATTCCAAAAGCCGTGGGCGAATTCTGCGCCGCGAACGGCATTAAGCCGCCGCAAAAGCCCGAGAAAAACAAGATCGACAATGACGCGTATTCTTACACGCGGGAGCGCGTGGAGATCGACGTAAGCAAGCTCAAGGAGATCCGTGAGCGCTCCGACAGATTGACGGAGCTGTTGATAATCGACAATGAAGAAGATCCCGAAGATGATTTCGAGCCGTCCGAGATCGCGGATCAGATCCACGAGGAGGAATTCTCGGAGCTTATCGGCGAGCTCAAAGAGGAGCTCTCGTCGCACGAGGAGGACGAGCTCCCGCTGCGCGCTGAAAATCCGTTCTTTGAAGACCTCGATACCGACTGGAAAACATTCGCGAACGCGTTGATCCCGCTCCAGCTCGGCGCGCTGAAGGCGCTGCTCGACGGCACGTTCAAGGCATATAGCCGCCAACACGACCGCCTCCCCGAAACGATAATTGAGGAAATAAACACCGAAGCCCTCGCGGCGTTCGGCGACGTGGTAATAGAAAACGGCGAGATAATCCCCGATTATCTTGAAGAGATCACTAAAATTGTAAAAGCGTCAGCCTAAAGAAAAAATCCCTCGAAAGGGCAATGCCCTTTTTATTTCGTTTCATAGAAAATTCCGGTGTCAAGCGTTTTCGCTTGACACCGGAATTTTCTATATCGCACGTTCCATAAAGGCGGAGCCTTTTTCATTACGTTTCATAGAAAACAAAGGGTCGAGCACTTTTCGCTCGACCCTTAAAAACTTCTGTAAGGCTAGCCGCCTAATCGGGGGATTTTTTATCGTTAAATTCCGTAGTGCCCTATCTTATACGCAAACGAATCTGTCATTTGATGCCACGGCAGATAGTCATACGGGTCGAGGTAGTATTCGCTGTTGCCGACGCTTACGCCGAAGTGCAGGTGATACGCGTAAGTAGCGCCCGTAAATCCGACGTATGCAATAAGATCGCCCGCCGTTACGCGCTGTCCCTTGTACACGACGACCTCGCTGGCGTGATAATAGTGCGTTGTAAGACCGCTATCGCTGCCCAGAATCTCCACATAATTTCCCTTGCCGCCGTTGTAGTAGCCGTCGTAAGCTGCGCCTGTGACAACGCCGTTTTCAGCCGCGTAAATGGGCGTTCCGGCGGGCGCGAGAATATCAACGCCCCTATGCCCTCCGTATCCGCCTTTCCAGTAAACGGGCTCGTTAAGAATACCGCCGTCAGAGCCGCCGACGGGCCAGAGCATCTTGCCCTCCTCGATGGTTTGTCCGGGCGCGGTGGTGTTCGTGCGCGGCTTTGTGCCGATCGCCACGACCTGGGTCGTCGGTTCTTTGGTCTTAAGCCTTGTCAATATCTGGCGGCCGACCTCTTCGCCATTGATGTACGAGACCTTCGCGACAATTGAATACTCGCCGTTAACTCCCTTAGTCTTAATCGCATTGTTGCCCGCGTAAACAGAGCTGTCGTCAATATATTCCGTATCAAAGCCGAACTCTTCCTTATAGTGCTCCTCGCGCGTTACCTTTACGTTAAGGAACGGCTTCTCCACCGTTATTTTGAGCTTCTCGCCCGCTTCGGGGAGCGTTTCGCCGTCAAAGTTCTCGTTCTGCTCCGCGAGTAATTCAACGGAGACGTTATTCTTCTGCGCGACGCCAAGCGCGGTGTCGCCTTCTTCAATCGTGTATTCGTATGTCTCGTGGGTGGGTGAGCGGAACTGCCTGATTATATCCTGCTCGCTGACAAAGCTGTCCTGGAGATACGTCCCCTGAATATACGTAATTTCATCTTCGAATTCCACGGTCTCATTAGTCGTGTTATCGGAGTATTTCGCAAGGATCTCGCTCAACGCGAGGTCAAGATTGTCGTGCGCGGTAAGCGTCCCGTAGAACGAATCGCCGAGGTACAGCCCATAGCCGTCGCTGACTTCCTTGCCGAGCAGCGCAATGATGCTGTCCGCAACCTGATATTGATTAAGAAGCGGACTGTTTCCGATGCTTTCTATTTCATAAACCGGTTCGAAGCTGAAAACCTCCATGTCGCTTCCCGTGTAGTTGATACGGTTCTGAACCATTTTCTGCGCGTTCGTAAATGTCGTTTCGTCGCTGATGTAGCCCACGAAGTCGCCATTTACGGTGAGCTTCAGCGCGTAATTCTGATTGTTCGCGTAGCTTACGACGTTAAACAGGAATATGCAGGAGGCTATCGGCAGCGCCCAGTTCACAGCAGTCGCGAGAATTCCGCGCTTGCCGAAGAACGCGCGTCCCACGATCTTTATCCGCGCCGCAAAGCCGCCCAAAGCTCCCTTTTCCTCCTTAGCCTTAGCGACCTTGGACGAGCCGAGCTTCCGCGCCATGCGGTGCTTCCGAAACGGCGCAGTCAAAACGCCGACGGTGCGCTTCCAGAAGTCCTTTATCGGCTCCTCAACGTATGTAAAGCCTCTGTAGATCGTCGCGATAATATACAGCCCGCAATACCCC
>JAIDPG010000221.1 GCA_029062865.1 Oscillospiraceae bacterium | reverse complement strand
ATTCAGTTTGACATTCGGCGCTTTAAGATCATCAACGACCTTTACGGCGAGAACTTCGGCGACCGGGTGCTCGACCACGTTGTCAATACACTTAAAGAATACTGCAATAAAGATCAATATTTCGTAAATCTGCGCAGCGACGTGTTTATGGTGGCGACGGAGTGCCCCGACGACGACTATCCGACGCGCTTTATCAAAGGGCTTGAGGAGCGGCTCGCGAAGTACAAAAACGTGTCGCTTAAGTTCTCGTTCGGCGTTTATCTCGTCGAGGACAAGACAATGGAGCTGCGCCGAATAGAGGACAGAGCAGGAATGGCGCGCCGTACCGCGAAATCCAGCTTTACGAAAAACGTAGTTTTGTATAAAGAGCAGTTCAAGGACTCGCTTTACAACATCAAATTCATAGAAGAAAACCTGCGTAAAGCGATTGACGAGCAGCAGTTTTTGATGTATCTCCAGCCGAAATACAGCATTTCGCAGAACAAGATAATCGGCGCGGAGGCGCTCGTAAGGTGGGTAAATCCCGAGCGCGGAATGATCTTCCCCGACCAGTTTATCCCCGTTCTGGAGGAAAACGGCTCGATAGTTCAGGTGGATTATTACATCTGGCGCAAGGCGGCGATGTTCATTCGCAAGTGCATTGACAGCGGGCTTAAGCCCTGCCCTATCTCCGTAAACGTTTCGAGAGTTCACCTGCGCGAGGACGAAAGCCGCGGTATTCTTTCGGAGATCGTAAAGGAGGCGGGGATCCCGCGGGAGCTGCTGGAGCTCGAGATAACCGAAACCGCGGACGATCTTCAAATCAGCAAACAGACCGCGCTGTTAAAGGAAGCGGGCTTCAAGCTGCTGATGGACGACTTCGGGAGCGGCTATTCGTCGCTGAACGTGCTGCTGGAAAGCCCGTTCGACGTAATTAAGCTCGACAAGCGCTTTATCGAGAATATGGCGGTGTCTGGCAAGGGGCAGCACATTCTCGAAAACGTGCTGCAAATGGCTTCAAAGCTCAACATCACGGTGCTCGCGGAGGGCGTTGAAACAAAGGATCAGGTAGAGCTGCTGCAAAGCATAGGCTGCGACCAGGTTCAGGGCTATTACTACGCGAAGCCGATGCCCGAGAACGAGTTTTTTGAGCAGTTCAAGAAATCACAATAAGGAAAAAGCTCCCTCGTTAGGGTGTGTGCGATAAGAAGTATTGCGCTGTCGAGCGAAAACGTCCGGCTGCGCATTTTTCTTTGAGACGAAATAAAAAGAGGCGGTTTTGCGTTGTCAAATCAGAGCGCGTTCCTGTTTTGGCGTTATGCCGCGCCATTTTTTGTAGGTCCTGATGAAGTGGGAGCAGTCGTAGAAGCCCGTTTCCTGCGCGATGAAATTTAGGTCGCGGTCGGTGTGGAGCAGGAGCTCCCGCGCTTTGTTTAGACGAATATAGGTGATATATTCCTTGCAGGAGCGCCCGTAGCTCTCGCGGAATAGCCGCGCGAAGTTCGAGTAGCTCATGTGGCACATTTCGGCGAGGCGGGCGGCTTCAAGCGGCTCGGCGGAATGTGCGTCGATATATTCCAGAACGCGGTCAAACGAGAGGTCGTTCTCGGTTTTGCGCGTTTTTTCGGCAAATTTTCTGCCGCCCGCCCGCGCGAGCTCGATAAGCAGCGAGAAGATGTTCGCCTGCACGTAAAGCGAGTAAAACTCGCGTTTTTCGGAATATTCCGCGACGGTGCACTCGACCAGATCCGCGATGTGACTGTCCGCGGGAACTACAAGGCAGGAGTCGTTTTCGGCGGTTCTGCGGAGAAAATAATCGTACATATCCGACAGATATGCGGGAGGGATATTTATTGTGTGAATGTCAAATTTTACAACCGCGTAACGCGCGGGCTTTCCGTTGATTTCCACGAACTCGTGAAGCTGCAGCGGGTAGATGTAGCAAAGATCTCCCTTGCGCAGAACGCGCCGCTCGCCGTTGCAGACGAGGGTCACTTCCCCGCTTTGCATACAGATAATTTCGCTGTAGTAGTGCCAATGCAGCGGTGAGGCGGGCTCCTCGGTGATGAAAATATCGTAAGGCGTTTTCGGCATATCGATGTATTCAAAAAGTCCCAAAAAAATCACTCCTTTAGTTAATTATAGCGTAAATCTCGCGGAACGTCAAGATAATTATGATTGATTTGTACAATTTTTTGCTATTCATATAACGGTACTGCTTCCGGAACTTTGCTACAATAAAATTACAAAAAATTCCTTGAGGGGGATAAAATATGGAAGCGAAATTTTTTCTTGAGCATCTCAAAAACGACCTGATTCCGTTCTGGAGCAAAATGCGCGACGACGAAAACGGCGGGTTTTACGGCTACGCGGACGCGCTTGGGAAGCCGGATCCCGCCGCGCCGAAAGGAGTTATCCTCACCGCGCGGATCATGTGGTTTTACTCGGCGGCGTATCAACTGCTGCGAGAGCGCCCGCTGCTCGATATGGCGGAGCACGCGTTCGTGTTCCTGAAGGAGCGCTGCTATGACCGCGAAAATGGCGGGGTTTTCTGGTCGGTGAACGCCCGTGAGGGCGCTTTTGACGACACTAAGCACACATATTGCCAGGCGTTCACGGTGTACGCACTTGCGAAGTATTACAGCGCGGTCGGAAGCGCCGAGGCGCTTGACCTTGCCTACAAGATCTACCGTACAATTGAGGATAAATGCCGCGACGACGGCGGGTATCTCGAGGCGTTCAATCGTGATTTTTCGCCCTGCTCCAACGAGAAGCTGTCGGAAAACGGCGTTATGGCAAGCCGCACGATGAACACGCTGCTGCACGTCATTGAGGCATACACCGAACTGTATATTGCAGATAAAAAAGCCGAAGTCGGCGGGAAATTGAAGGACGCGCTCCGGCTGTTCAAGGACAAGATCTACGACCCCGATACGCGCATCTGCAAGGTGTTCTTCGATCATGATTACAACTCGCTTATAGATCTCGAAAGCTACGGGCACAACATCGAGGCTTCGTGGCTTCTGGAGCAGGCTTGCGACGCCTTGGGCGGCGACCCGCTCTGTTCCGAAATCAGGACAGTTACGAGGGCTTGCCGAGGCGGCTCTTGAAAACGGCTTCGACAAGTCGCAGGGCGCGCTGAACAACGAGCGGGAATTCGATAAGGTAAACCGCACTAAAGTATGGTGGGTTCAGGCGGAGTCCGTGATAGGTTTTTACAATTTTTATCAAAATTCAGATTGCCGCGAATTTCTTGACGCGTCGGAGCGCGTGCTGAATTTTATCCGCGAAAAAGTCATCGACAAATCAACGGGCGAGTGGATCGAAAACGTTGCAGCTGACGGGAACACCGACAGAACACAGGCGCTCGTCCACGAGTGGAAGTGCCCCTATCACAACGGAAGAATGTGCGTCGAAATGATTTCTCGGTTGAATAAGGGGGCTTTGTAATGCAGAAAACCGTAAATCCAAACGCGAGCGTAAGGGCGCGGGAGCTGCTGAATTACCTGTCCGAGACCGCGGGCAAAAAAATCATCACCGGTCAGCACACGCAGACAAATCCGATGGAGGAGATCGCGTATATCCGCGAGGTGACGGGTAAAGCTCCGAAGCTGCGCGGATTTGAGCTGCTGGCGTATTCGCCGAACATCAACTACGCCGACGCGGACGAAGCGTGCCTCGCGGAGGTTTACGAGAACCGCGGCACAGTCGACACGGCGCTGGAATGGGCGAAGAGCTCAGGCGGCATCATCACGCTGAGCTTCCATTGGTTTTCGCCGCTCGGCGGGCGCGACAAGAGCTTCTACGCGAAGAACACGGACTTTGACGCGACGAGAATTCTCATTGAAGGCTCTCCCGAGCGCGAGGCGTTTTTCAGCGATATGGACGCGATCGCGGAAATTCTGGCGCGTTTTCGCGACGCGGATATTCCCGTGCTTTGGAGACCGTTCCATGAGTCGGACGGCGAGTGGTTCTGGTGGGGCTCGAAGGGCTGCGAGACGGCGCGGGAGCTGTACAAGCTGATGTTTGATTATTACACCAAGGATAAAACGCTCGATAATTTACTCTGGGTATGGAATTGCCGCCTTGAAAACGGCTATCCCGGCGACGAGTTTGTGGATGTCATCTCGGTGGATATTTACCTTGAGAAATACAGGCCGACGGATTACAAAGCCGAATACAAAGCGCTTATCGCGGCGACGACCGCGAACAAGGTCGCGGCGCTCGCGGAGGTTGGTTACATTCCCGATGTTGAAATGCTGGAAAAATCGCGCGTGCCGTGGGCGTATTTTATGAGCTGGTCGAAGGAGTTTATAATCGGCGAGCAGTACAACTCGATTGAACGGCTGAAGGCGCTTTACAACAGCGATTACGCGATTACGGAATAAGAAAAGCCCCCGATTGCTCGTGGAAAATAAAAAATCCCTTGGGAAAAATTTCCCAAGGGATTTTTTTATAAATAAATTACTTGCTGAAATAATTTATCGCGTTGTTGTAGCAAATATCCTCCCCGACCCCCCCGCCGACCGCGACCTCGCTCGGGCACGCGCC
>JAIDPG010000220.1 GCA_029062865.1 Oscillospiraceae bacterium | reverse complement strand
CCTTTTGTGGCCCCCCCCCCGGGTTTTCTTATATATTACCCCCCCCCCCCCCGGGGCCCCCACGGTGCGAGGGTTTCTCGACAGTCCGGATCCCCGCCACGCGGCGGGGGAGCATCTTGCCTCTTGCTTCCGGTATTCTTGCCTCTAATTGAAGATCTCCTTAAATATCATCTGTGCGCACCGCCAGAAATTCATTTTCGGAACGCTCTCCTTGGAGACTATTTCCGAGCGGAAAACCTCCGCGCCGTCGAGCGTTACGAGATACTCGCCGAGGAACTGCCCCTTTTTGACGGGCGCTTCGCAGCCCTCAACAAACGTGTACTCGTACTTAACGTCGGCGGCTCTGCCTTTTTTAATCACGCACTCAACGCCCTGCTCCTTGATTATCGGCTTTATCTCGTCCAGCGTGCCGTAGGTTATCGGAATGCTTTTCAGCTTCGTGAAGTCCGTTTCCGGCGTGAATTTTTCAAACGAGTTGAAGCCGTAATCGAGGAGCTCCTTTGCCGTGGAGAAACGCTCATCGTCGTCCTCGCAGCCGAGAGTTACCGCAACGAGCCGCATATCTCCGCGCTCCGCGCAGACGGTAAGGCAGCAGCCCGCGTTGTCGGTCGTGCCGGTCTTTCCGCCGAGAATTCCGTTGTAGTTTTTGACGAGCTTGTTTGTGTTGACAAGCTGAGTTTTCCCGCCTCTTAAATAATCAAGCCACGTGAGCATCCAGCCGCGGAAAACGTCGTGCTTCATAAGCTCGGCGGTGACTATCGCGATATCGCGCGCCGACGAATAATGCCCGCTGTCGTCAAAGCCCACGCAGTTTGTAAAGCGCGTGTTCGAAAGCCCCAGCTCCTCGGCGCGGACGTTCATTCGCTTGACGAACTGAGCCTCGCTGCCCGCGGTATGCTCGGCGAGCGCTATGCACGCGTCGTTCGCGGAGGAGACTATTACCGCCTCCAGAAGCTCCGCCGCCGTCATTTCCTCGCCGCTTGAAAGCCAGATGACCGAGCCCTCGGCGCTTGACGCGTAGGAGCTCGCCTTGATCTTCTCGTCAAGCGAGAGCTTGCCGCTATCGAGATCCTCCGCCCAAAGAAGCAGCCCCATTGTTTTTGTAACGGAAGCTATCGGCAGGCGCCGGTCGGCGTTCTGCGAGAAAATCACCTGCCCGGTCGAAGCCTCGAGCAATATCCGCGCCTTACCCGAATACTCCTCCTCCGCGGAAGCCCGCCGCGCCGGAATGACCACGCAAGCCAGCACCAAAGCGCAAATCAACAAACATATCAGCTTTTTCATTTCAAACCACCCCTTTTTCTATGGGTAGTTTTTCCGCAAATGGGGGTTATATCCTTAGGGAAAATTTGCTAATAGAGGCAAGAATTTTCAGAGGCTAGAGGCGGGGGGTTTTGTGCCCCAAAACGAGACTTTTGACAGCGCTTTTCAAACGATAATGCGAACCCTTGTTTCGTGATATACGATTAACATAGTTATTTGACTTTAATTGTTAGTTAGACTTGGTCTAAAAAAGTTTACTTTTTTCTTTAGTTTTTTGTGCCCCAAAACGAGCTTTTTGACTGCGCCTGTCAAGCGATAATGCAAACCCTTTTAGGTCGGAACATACGATTAACATAATTATTTGACTTTAATTGTTAGTTAGACTTGGTCTGGGGGTGGGGGGGGGGGAAACCAAAGCGGGCGAGCGGGGGGGGCGACAACA
>JAIDPG010000022.1 GCA_029062865.1 Oscillospiraceae bacterium | reverse complement strand
ATATAATTCTGCCGCAAAAGCGCCGCCTCGCCGTCCTCGTTGACGACAAGTACGATCACCGCGCTTGAAAACATCTCGAACCACGGCTTATTGCACTTTTCGCAGAACGGCACGTCGCCCTCGTCGCCGATAGGTTTTAGTATCAGCTTATCCCCGCAGTCGGGGCAGAATATGAATTTCATTTGCAATCCTCCAAATATAGGATCTCCTTGCCCTTTGCTTTTGCGTACTCAATTTCCGCCTTAACGCTTTCGCCTATATACCCTCCGACGTTTACGACAAAAATCGCGTCGGACAGGTCTATCTTCGCACGGTGCAGCTCGGCAAGCAGGGATATATCGCGCTCCGTAAGCTCCCTGCCCGACACGCTCGGCGTTAGCCCAAGCACGACATAGCCGTTTCCCAGCTCTAAACGCTCGAATATTTCCTGTATCTTATCCCAGAAACGCATTGAGCCGCAGAGCGCAACTACTTTTCTGTCCATAACAGCTCCTTAAGCTTTACAAACTATATCCCCGCAGTCGGGAAATAGTTAAAACGTATAATTACATAGTGTAATCTTTTCGCTCATAAAGCATAACGTGCTCGGTAACAACCTTACCCGTAAGCTCCCACAGAATGTCCTTATTGGTGTGGTGATAGACGAAGCCGCATTTTTCAAGCACGCGTTTCGACTTTTCGTTGCCGTCGAAATATCCCGCCCAGACGCGTTTTAAGCTCAGCTCCTCAAACGCAAGGCACAGCAGAGCCAACACCGCTTCGGGAGCGTAGCCGTTTCCCCAGAACGGTTTTCCTATCCAATAGCCGATGTCCCCCTCGTCCTCCGATGAGCCGAGAGAACATTCATCGCCCAACTTCAGACCCGCCGTACCAACGACTCTGCCAAAGTCTTTCGGTACAACGGCGAACGTTGCACGGGAACTCATAAACATTCGGACAATATCTCGGCTTTCCTCAACGCTCTTGTGCGGATCAAAGCCGCAGCCCGCACCGATCTCCGGGTCGCGCGCCAGCTCGTACATATCCTCCGCGTCCTCCAACTTCCACGGGCAGAGTATCAGACGTTTCGTTTCAAACTCCATTGAATATTGTCCTTTCTCAGTTGTTGCTCCGCTTTAATTATTGCAAATATGACACCCAAAGCATGTCAGCAGCGTTTCGTGCTTTGGGCATTTGGGAAAGCCGCATATTACGGGGTCGTCCGAATCCACGTCCATTATCCACTCCCCCAAGGCGTTCGGGAAAACATTCTTGACAGCGAGCCTTGAGATCATCTCCGCGAACTTTTTCAGCACGGGAACAAGCAGCTCCTCGTTTGGCTGATAGCCGAGCTTATCCCAATCCGTTCTGTTTTCCGCTGCTTCTATAACTTTCAGCATAAAGCGCTTGTTTTCCTCGAAACGCTCCGTATTCCACGGCATTTCGCGAATGTCAAAGCCCACCGTTCCTATTCCGACAACGCTTTGATCCTTTTCGGCAAGCCACACGATATGCCGCTTTTCGTCAACCGTCTGAGCGAGCCGCGAGCCCGCGAGGGTCATAATGTCTATGAAAACGGCTGTCAAACCGTTGCTCATATTCAGGGAATCTTCTCCGAATGTGATATGATTGCCCATAACGCTAGCTCCCGGATAAACCGCAGCTCTCCAATATTTCACGGAGCTGCTTTATAAACGGCGGCAGAGCGGTCTGGTCTGCCTCGAACTCAAACTCCATTGTGTGAGTGAAATTCGTTATCGTACCGCAAATAGTGATCTGTCCTGTCTTTGCCATTATAATATCGATTTCCTCATCATAACCTTCGAGCTTTACGCTGTCACGCTTCAGATCATACATTTCAGTAAGCTCATCGGCGAATTGAACTATTTCCTTAATATCAACCTCGAAATCGCCCACTCCCGCAAACCTACCGTCCATACTTTGGACGCGCAGATCGAATAGAGTGTTATACTGATATCCGCGCTCGGCATCCTCGGAATAATGCTTGAAATTCGCTATTTCGAGGAAGTTTGCGCCAAACTCAAACCGCGCGTTCATAGTCCTTATCCTTTCGTATGACAAACCAAACCGCCCAAAGAAACGCCGTCCCCATAACTATCCACTGCAAATAGTTGTCGATAAAAACGAACACGGCATTATTTTCGTTCCACTCCGAGACAAACCCGGCGGCGTTCGCTGGGATATCGTAAAGGAAGTGCAGCAGCATAGGTATCAAAATGTTGTGCGAGTGAAGATATATCGACGCGAACGCAAAGCCCATAGCTCCCGTCTGCAAAAAGCGGAACAATGCCTCGTCAAAGCTGCCGCAGTCGATAACGTGCAGTAACCCGAAAATTACGAACGAGACGCACGCGTAACCAAGCCGCCGCTGCCAACTACGCTCGCCGTGAGTGAAATACCCCTCGGTGACAAACGCGCGGAAGTTCAGCTCCTCCCAGAAGCCTGTTGTAATCTGCTGGCAGAACAGGCGGGAAAACACTATCGCAAACGTAGTATCAATAAATGACTTTGCGCCCGTTATCACATAAACAACAGACAAAACAATCAGCAATATCAAGCCCGCGCCCGCAAGCAACGCGGGTTTAACGCCTTTAAACCCGATAACGTCCGTCCACTTTTCTTTCCGGAACAGCTTTACGAAAACCATCAATTCCGCGATGCCGAATATCAGCCTTTCCGCGCTGCTGAAAAAGTACCACTGCGCGCCGTCAAGTCCGAGAGCTCTGCCTATCTCGGTAATGCCGATAAACGCCGCAGCA
>JAIDPG010000219.1 GCA_029062865.1 Oscillospiraceae bacterium | reverse complement strand
AAGTTTTATTTTGCTGTATTTCCCCCGCCTCCGGCGGGGAGAAACACCGTTAGGTTTAGTTATCCGGAAAATTCTCGGAATCGCGGCGGAGCTGCCCGCACGCGGCGTTTATGTCCGCGCCGAGCGTTCGGCGGACAGTCGCGTTTATCCCCGCGTCCGTGAGGCGCTTCTTAAAGCGCTCCACAAAGCGGCTTTTCTTGAATTCGCGCTCCTTTATCTCGTTTATCGGGATCAAATTCACATGGCAGTTTCGCTTGCCAATAAGCTTTATAAGCTCCTCGGCGCTTTGCTCGGTGTCGTTTACGCCCTCGATAAGCGAGTACTCAAACGAAATGCGCCTGCCCGTCGCCTTGAAATAATCGTCGCATGCCGTCATCAACGTTTTGAGATCATACTTGTGATTTATCGGCATTATCTCGCCGCGCTTTTCATCGGTCGCGGCGTGGAGTGAGACGGAAAGCGTCACGCCTAATTTCAGCTCCGCGAGCTTGTATATCTTGTCGACAACGCCGCACGTCGAAAGCGACAAATGCCGAAGGCTCATTCCCTCGCCGCCTGCGTTCAGTATTTCAAGAAATTTCACGACGTTATCAAAATTGTCCAGCGGCTCGCCGATTCCCATCATCACGATGCTGTCGACGTGCCGCCCGCTGTCGCGCTCGGTCTCGTAGATCTGCAGGAGCATTTCGGACGGTTCGAGGTTTCTGACCCAGCCCGCGACGGTCGACGCGCAGAACTTGCAGCCCATTTTGCAGCCGACCTGCGACGAAATGCACAGGCTGTTGCCGTGCTTGTATTCCATAAGCACGCACTCCACCGCCTCGCCGTCGGGGAGTTCATACAAATATTTTACCGTATTGTCTATGCTGCTTACAAGTCTTTTTTTAATTTTTAGGTGTTTTACACAAAATTTTCTTGATAATTCCTCGCGGAATTGTGCAGAAAGATTAGACATCTCGGAAAAATCGCGAACGCGCTTAACGTGAAGCCAATCATAAATCTGCCCCGCGCGGAAGCTCTTTTCACCCATTTGCGCAACCGCGTCCGCAAGGGCGGACTTTTCGAGGGAAAGTATATCGATTTGTTCCATTATATCAGCTCCTCGCAAGCGAAATCCTGCCTCTTGCTTCTTAAAACTCCTGCTTCGTTACCTTACTCTACGAAATGCCGCCGTGAAGAAGCCGTCTCCTCCGTCCTTTTCGGGGAAGAATGTCCGCATTGAATCATTCGGGGCTTGGGCGTAGGAGATGGTCTGGACTATCGGTGAAAAACCGCCGTGCGTTCTCGCGAACTCCTCCGCAACGCCCTCGTTTTCCGCCTTTGACAGCGTACACGTAGAGTAAACGAGCGTGCCGCCAATCTTCACGTACCGCGCCGCTATCTCCAGAATCGCGCGCTGAAGCCGCGGCAGCTCCGAGAAGTCCTCCTCCTTGTACTTTATCTCGGGCTTGCGCCTTATTGTTCCGAGGCAGGAGCACGGCACATCGCAGAGAACTCTGTCGGCGGTCGGGAGCTCGTCGTTGTAGCTCACCGCGTTGTTGACGCGCGGCTCTATTATGCGAAGCCCAAGTCGCTCCGCGCCCGCCTCAATGAGCTTGACGCGCTGCTCGTACAAGTCCATACTGATAACGCGCCCGTTGTTTCCCATAAGCTCCGCCATTGTGAACGACTTGCCGCCGGGCGCGGCGCAGATGTCGAGCACCGTTTCATTAACGATCGGTCTTAATGTCAGGCAGCAAAGCTGGCTTGAAACGTCCTGGATATGGAAAAGCCCGTCCTTAAAGGCGCTTGTTTTCTCGATGTCACCCGTTTTTTCGAGCCTTATGCAGCCCGCGAGCTTTGGGAAAATCTCGGCTTTCACGCCGTCCTTTTTGAGCGCTTTTACGACCTCTTCCTCCGTCGCCTTCAGCGTGTTTACTCGCGCGTAAATCGGCGGCGCGCCTATTGACGCTTCGAGGATCTTCCGGGCGCTCTCAACGCCGTATTCGCTCGTCCATTTGTCTGTGAGCCAGCGCGGGCAGGAGAACTCCACCGAAAGGCGCTCCTCGTCGGAGAGCCCGTCGAGCTCCAGCCGCTTTCCGCCGCGGATAAATCCGCGCAGAAGCCCGTTTACAAAACCCACCGCGTGGAATAATTTCAACCGCTTGCAGAGCTTGACGCTCTCGTTCACCGCCGCGCTTTCCGGCACGGAGGGCATATACAAAATCTGGTAAATCCCCATTCTGAGGACAACAACAGCGTTTATATCCAGCTTTGAGAACGGCAGCGAGCTGTTTTTCTCGATTATGTAGTCGAGCGTCAGCTTCCGCTCGATAACGCCGTAGAACAACGCCGCGGCGAACGCCTTGTCGCGCTCGTTCAAATCGGAGTCTGAAAATGCGCTGTCAAGCAATATATTCGAATACGACCCGCTGCTCTCCATTCTCATAAGCAGCTTCGCGGCGGTTGTACGTGCGTTATCCATGATAAATTCTCCGTTTAGTTGTAAAGTTTAATAACCATCAGTTGCCGAGCTTTGTGTTTCTTTCGAGCTTCTTTCCTCTCAAAAACGCGTCAGCCGTCATTCTCTTGCCGCCCTCGGGGCAGATTTCGGCGAGCTCTACGCAATTGCCGTCGCCGCAAGCCACCGCGAACGTTTTCTCGTCCTCGACAGTTCCCGCGGGAAGCTTCGAGATTTTCCCGCTAAGCCGCGCCCTGAAGACCTTCAGGCGCTTTCCGTCAAGGAACGTATAGCAGCACGGCTCGTCCGCCATTGCTCTGATAGTGTCGTAAACGCGCTTTGCGGGCTTGGTGAAGTCGATTTTCAGCTCTTCCTTCGTGATAATCTTCGCATAAGTCGCGGTGTCATCCTGCGCCTGTGGCGTGATCTTCGCAGTGCCGTTTTGGAGCGCTTCGAGCGTTTTTACGATAAGCTCCGCGCCCGCCTTTGATAAAAGCGCGGTGAGCTCCGTGCCGGTCATCTCGTCCGCTATTGCGGTTTTTGACATCATTATTGTGTCGCCCGTGTCGAGCCCCACGTCCATTTTCATTGTCGTAACGCCGCTTTCGGTGCAGCCGTCCTGTATCGCCCTTTGGATAGGCGCCGCGCCGCGGTATTTCGGCAAAATCGACGCGTGGACGTTCACGCACCCGAATTTTGGGAGCTCGAGCACCTCTTTAGGCAAGATCTGCCCGTACGCCACGACGACAATCGCCTCGGGCGCGAGCTCGCGCAGCACGCGAAGGCTCTCCGCCGCGTCGTCGCCCTTTCGCAGCGACAGCGGCTGATAAACCGCCACTCCGTGCTCCAATGCCCAGTCCTTAACCGGCGAGGTCATCATCTTCTTACCGCGGTTTTTCGGCTTGTCGGGCTGAGTAAACGCCCCGCAAATCTCGTGCCCCGCTGCTCTTAACGCCTCCGCGCAAGGCACAGCGAATTGCGGAGTTCCCATAAAAACTATCTTCATAATTAGCCCCTTATCTAAATTTAAATTTCAAAATCGCGTCACCGTATGCTCGTTCCGCGCTTCGCGCTCCGCTGCGCTACGCTGACGCGACCGGTCAAGATTTTCTTCGAAAATCTTGACACTTTTTGAAATTTATGCGGTTTTGAAACGCGACTGCTTTAATAATGCGCTTTTAATGCGCCGCCGTTATGTGCGGCAAACGGTCGCGATGACCGCGCCACCAACGGTGAACGCTGCGAAAAGACTCCCTTGACAAGACAGCATGCGAACGCTGAGTGCGTTATTGTAGGAACAGCGTTTCTATATCGTAAAGCACTCAAAGAACGCAATTTCGCCACCCCTAACCGAGACCTATCAACATTTACATTTCAATCAACGCGAAAAAGCGGTCAAAGGGGGAGAGAAGGGAGAGGGTTTTCCCCTCGCCCCCCGACGCAGCGCGTCAAACAAGAGGGGCGTAATCCGTGTTAAAATCACATTCCGAAACACCTCTTTTCAGTCAACTATTGAACAAAAAAAAGTAAGTTTTTCCCCGACGCACCGCCCCAAAATTGAAAACTATTCCTCTTCCTCCACCCACTCGATAACCTTATCCTCAAACAAAATCCCGTTAAGGTGATCTATCTCGTGGCAGAAAGCCCTTGCGAGGAGCTCTCTGCCGCTGAGCTTTATCGGCTTTCCGAAGCGGTTTTGCGCCTTGACCTTGACATATTTAGGGCGCTTTACAACCCCGCGCTTTTTCGAGAACGACAGGCAGCCCTCGGGCTCGAGCTGGGTGCCGCGCATTGAGGTTATCACGGGGTTTACGAGCTCTATTCTCCCCTTGCCGATGTCGATAACCACCGCCCTTTTCAGCACACCGAGCTGCGGCGCGGCAAGACCTATGCCGTCCGCCTTGCGCATTGTGTCGTACATATCGTCAAGCAGCTTCCACAGCTCCTTGTTGAACGCCGAGACCTCGGCGCATTGCTCTCGCAGTAGCGGATTGCCGAATCTCACGATTTGTCTTACCATTTCACGAAACGCCTCCCTGCCCGGGCAGAAGCGGCTTTACTCTATCAGTAAACAAGATCCCGTCCAGATGATCTATCTCGTGGCAAAGCGCTCGCGCGAGCAGCTCCGTGCCGCTTATCGTGAACTCGTTGCCGTGGCGGTCAAACGCCTTCACGATAACCCTGTTCGGGCGCTCTACCTCACACCACTCGTTCGGCGCGGAGAGGCATCCCTCGTTGCCGACCTGCGAGCCCTTTTCCTCGACGATCTCGGGGTTTACAAGCTCGATAGTTCCTCTCTTATCGCGGATATTCACGACCGCGACGCGCCTTAAAATGCCGATTTGCGGCGCGGCAAGCCCCACGCCGTCCGACCTCTCCAGCGTTTCCACAAGGTCGTCCAGCAGCGACGAAAGCCGCTCGTCAAAGTTAGTGACGGGTCTGCACTTTTTCCGCAGAACCTCGTCTCCGAATTTAATAATTTCTCTCATTGCCATTTCGTTTATTATCTCCCGATTTGTTAGAATATGCGATTTTATTTTTACGGTTTCCTCCGCTCCGCGGGGGTAAGCCGATTTTGATTTTAGAGCGTGTTCACATTAACCGAAATGTCCGGATTGCGAAGCGGATTTTTCGCAGACATACTTTATGTATTTCTAGAAAAACTAACGAAGTAATCAAGCGACTAAAGTCGCCCTGAAAAATCCGCCGCAAGACGGGCATTGAGCGTTAATGTGAACACGCTTTAGTCAATATTGCCGTTTATATCCGCGTAAAAGCTGACGTTTTTGAACAAATCATCGCTTGACGCTTGTCTTAACGTGCTCTCAACTACCTCGCGGAGGGATCTGCTGTTTTTGCATTTTACGAGCAGTCGCCAGCGGTATCTGCCGTTGATTTTCCCGACTACGCTTTGCGCGGGTCCGAGAATTCGCAAGGGAACACGCTCTCCGTAGGGCTTAGCGTTCTCGGCGAGCATTTTGGCGAAGCGCTTTGCCGCCGCGACGCATCTATTATTATCTATTGCCGAAAACCCGAACACCACCACATCGCAAAACGGCGGGTAAAGCTGCGCCTCACGGAGCTCGATCTCTTCTTCGAAGAACGCGGGGTAATTCTGCCGCGCGGCGAGATTTATCACGTAATGGTCGGGGCTGAACGTTTGTATCATCGCTCTGCCCTTTTTTCCGCTTCGCCCCGCGCGCCCAACTACCTGCGTTATCAGCGAGAACGTGCGCTCGTATGCCTTGAAATCGGCGGCGTAAAGCAAATTATCCGTTTTCAGCACGCCGACGAGCGTCACGTTCGGGAAATCAAGCCCCTTTGCTATCATCTGCGTGCCTACCATTATGTCGTATTCGCCGTTTCCGAACGCCGTAAAGCTGCGCTCGTAGGAGTTTTTCGTGGAGGTCGTGTCCGCGTCCATTCGCAGAATTCGCGCCGCGGGGAGCATTTCGGACAGCTCGTCCTCGATAAGCTGCGTGCCCTCGCCCTTCATATTGAAGTATTTCCCGCCGCAGAATTTGCAGACCTTTTCGAGCCGCCGCATATAACCGCAATAGTGGCAGATCACGCTGTCGTTGACCTTGTGATACGTCATCGGCATGGAGCAACTCGGACACTCTATCGGCTTGCCGCACGTAAGGCAGCGCACGGACGTATGATAGCCGCGGCGGTTGAGCAATAAAATCGACTGCTCGCCGCGCTTGAGGTTTTCCTCGAGCTCCTCCAAAAGCGGCATTGAAAACGTCGAAGCGTTGCCGTTTTGGCGCTCAAGCTGCATATTTATGATATACACATCGGGGAGCGTCGCGTTGTTATATCTCTCGTCGATCTCATACAGCTTGTAGCGCCCCTCGCGGGCGTTGTGATAGCTTTCGAGCGACGGCGTGGCGCTTGCGAGCAGCAGCGTCGCGTTCTGCGCGAAGCAGCGCTGCTTGGCGATCTCCCGCGCGTGGTATCGCGGCGCGCTTTCGGATTTGTATGTGCCCTCGCCCTCCTCGTCGATGACGATCAAGCCGAGGTTTTCCACGGGTGCGAAAACCGCGCTCCGCGTGCCGATGACTATCCGAGCTTTGCCCGTTTGTATTCTGCGGTATTCGTCCGCGCGGACTCCGAGAGACAGCGAGCTGTGCATAAGCGCGACCTCGTTTCCGAAAAGCCGCCGGAACTTCCCGACCATCTGCGGCGTGAGTGAGATCTCGGGCACGAGCATTATCGCGGTTTTGCCCTGCTTCAGCGCTTCGTTGATAAGCCGAATAAACACCGACGTTTTGCCGCTGCCGGTCACTCCGCGAAGCAGCGCGCACTGCGGCTTTGGGTCGTTCACCAGCTTTAAAATACCGTCGAAGATCGCTTGCTGCTTTGGCGAGAATATGATGTCCTCGGGGCTTTCGGAAGCCTCCTCGACGCTTTCCGCGCGGAAAATCACGTTTTCAAACGTCTCGAGGGCGTTCTTTTCAATCAGCTTCTTAACGACCGCCTCCGTCACCGCGCAGGCGTAGCACACCTCGTGGACGCTCGCCGCACCAATCTCACCCAAAAACTCCACGACGGATTTTTGTTTTGGCGTGAGCTTTTGGCTCTCGTCAAATTCCGCGGAAACTCGCACCATTCGGACGCTTTCATCGCCGACGCGGCGCTTTACCGCGGTCTGCTCGGCGAGAATTCCCTTTGAGAGAAGCGATTTCACAAGCGTCGGTTCTCCAGCGCAAAGCGCTGAGAACGTCCCCTTGTCGGAGGTTTTCAGCTCTTTTACGAGCTGTTCCTCTTTATCATTAAGCTCCACGGAAGAATTCTCGCAGAGCGTATAAAGCGTTTTCAGCGAATAGCCAAGCCCCGGCGGCAGGATCGTGCGGAACGCGTCGAAGTACGTGCAGAACGTGTTGTCGCGAATCCAGACACAGAGCCGAAGCAGCTCGCGGTTCAGCACGGGGCGCTCGTCAATGACGGCTTCGATAGGCTTGGTTTTAGCCTCCGGGAGCTCGTCCGTTATGGAGATAATGAGCCCGATGCGCTTTTTGTTTCCGCGCCCGAACGGAATAACGACGCGCACGCCATCCTCCGCCCTTTCGGAAAGCTCCGCGGGGATCTCATACGAATACAGCATATCGAACGCGTAAAGCGTGTTTTCGACCGCCACGGCGGCGTATCTTTTTGAATTACAATCGCTCATCGATTTTATTCACGTTAAATTTATCAAGAAGCTCATCGTTGTTATCGCGGCGGAGCTTTTCGGCTTTCAGAATTGTAAGCAGGTCGTCGACCGCGGAATTCAGATCGTCGTTGACGATCAGGTAATCGTAATTTTTCGCGAACGCCACCTCGCTTCGCGCCTGCTTTGTGCGCTCGATGATCTTGTCCTCGGTCTCGGTGCCGCGGTCGCGCAGGCGCTTTTCCAAAATCTCCCAGCTCGGCGGCAGGATAAACACGAGCCGCGCCTCCGGGAACATTTTCTTGATATTCATCGCGCCCTCGACTTCGATTTTCAAAATCGCGTCCTTGCCCGCCTTTAACAGGTCGTCAACGCTTTTTTTCAGCGTGCCGTAATAATTTCCGCAATATTCGGTGTATTCCAGCACTTCCTTTTCGGCGATTTTCCGCTCAAACGCCTCGCGCGTCAGGAAACGATAATGCACGCCGTTTACCTCGCCGTCGCGCGGCGCGCGGGTCGTCGCCGAAACGGCGTAGCCCGCCGTGTCGTTGCGCTTGAACATCTCGCTCAGGATCGTATCCTTCCCGAAACCCGCCGGCGCGGCCACCACAAACAGAGAACCTTTCATTTTTTACCACCCGCTGTCAAGTCTTTTATGTGCAGTTCGTCGGCATTTTCCCGCCTTGGCGGGGAAAATTGCCGTCAATTATTTAATTACTCATTATCGGTCTTCCCCGCGAGCGCCTCCGGGCGCAGCGCCGAAAGTATCACGTGCCCGCTGTCGCAGACGATGACGGAGCGCGTTTTGCGCCCGCACGTCGCGTCAACTGCCATTCCGCCGTCCTTCGCGACTTGAACTATCCGCTTTACGGGAGCCGCCTCCGGGCTCACCACAGCCACGATTCTATCCGCGTTCACCGCGTTCCCGAACCCGACGCTTATCAGCTTCAAAGCGCTCACCTCCGCTCTCAGAAATATACACATTTATTATAACATATTTATAGGAAAAAGTCAAGCACGAAAAACCCGCCCTTAGGGCGGGTTCTTTTAGTTTTCCGTTGTCAGCTGCTCTTTAACATTCGTTTTCTTGAATTTTGTCCACACAATGCACCAACAGATAACGTGCGCTATGAACGTTGCCGTCCACGTTGCGGGGTAGGAAATGTAGATCGTTCTGATAAAGTGGTATTCGGGGATTTGGAAGATCGTCGCTATCCAGAGTATGCGCAAGCCGCACGCGCCGATAAGCGATACTATCATCGGCACGACAGAGCAGCCGATGCCGCGAAGCATTCCCACCATAACGTCCATGCACCCGCAAAGCGCGTAGGTCGTGGAGATTATCGAAAGCCGCGTCAAGCCCGCCGCGATTACCTCGGGGCTGCTTGAATAGATCCCCAGAAGCGGACGCCCGAGCAAAAAAGCCGTCCAGCCGAGCACAAGCCCCGTGACTATCACGCACAGCTCCGAGCATATCAGGATTTTCGGTATTCTCTCGTATTTCTTCGCGCCGACGTTCTGCCCCGTGAACGAGATCGCCGCCTGGTAAAACGTGTTCATCGCCATATAAATGAAGCCCTCGATAGACATCGCCGCGGAGTTCCCCGAAACGACGATGTTTCCGAACGGGTTTACCGAGGATTGAATAACGACGTTGGAAAGCGAGAAAACAGACCCCTGCAAGCCCGCCGGAAGCCCGACCCTCGCGACGGCTTTCATTACAAGCCCGTGGAGCTTCAGCTTTCTGAACTCCAGATGAATAGCGCCGGTTTCTTTAATAAGGCAGATGATTATCAAAATCGCGGAAACGCACTCCGACATAACCGTCGCGAGAGCCACGCCCGCGACGTCCATACCGAAGAGAATAACAAACAGCAAATTCAGCAGAACGTTGATAACGCCCGCCGTAATGAGGAAGTAGAGCGGGCGCTTGGTGTCGCCGACGGCTCTCAAAATCGCCGCGCCGAAGTTGTAAACCATAACCGCGGGCATTCCGATAAAGTAAATGCGCAAATATGTAATCGCAAGCGGGAGCTGCTGCTCGGTCGTGGCCATAAATTCCAGCATCTGCGGGGCGAAGATCGCGCCGACGACCGCCAGAATCACGCCGCAGATCATCGAAAGCAAGAGCGACGTGGGCACGATGTCCTGCATATCGTCCTTAGAGTTAGCGCCGTGCGAGCGCGCCGCGATGACGTTCACGCCGACGGAAAGCCCGATAAACAGGTTAGTGAACAGGTTGATAAGCGACGACGTACACCCGACCGCTCCCATAGAGTCGTCCCCGGCAAATCGCCCGAGCACGATAATATCCGCCGCGTTAAACAAAAGCTGTAAAACTCCCGAAGCCATTATCGGAAGCGAGAAGCGGATCATTTTAGTCAAAATCGAACCGTTGGTTAAGTCCATTGTATGTGATTTAGACATAGAAAACAGAAACCTTCTTTCTAGAGGATAGAGGTCAGAGGCAAGAGGATAGATCGCGCCGCGGCATTTCGCGCGGAATGAACGTATTAACGACTTACAGCCGCCGAGCAGCAGTGGGTCAACACCGAGCACAACACGACCAAAGTCATCGTGGCGGCGGTGCGACAACACCGAGCGTTTTTGCGGTTTCGCGAAGCGAAATCGCGGACGAAGTCCGCGAAGCAAAAACGCGCCCAGCAGTGAGCTTCGTGCGTGCCGCGAAGCGGCGTGCACGAAGCCACTGCGGTAAGTGCAAAACTCCCTCGCGAAGCGAGGGAGTTTTGCACTTACCGGTGGAGCTGTTAATCAGAGTCGAACTGATGACCTCATCCTTACCAAGGATGTGCTCTACCAACTGAGCTATAACAGCATACTTTTGACAACAGTAATATTATATCACACCTTTTTGAATTTGTCAAGGGGTTTTTGAAAAAAATTTCCGCAGCTCGGAAATCTGCGTTTTCCCCGCCAAAAGAGTAAGAAAACGCGGGTTATTTCGTGCTTGACTTTTTCCTGTAAATATGTTACAATAATAAAAAATGTTCAGAAATATTCAGAAAGAGGAATTTGAATGAAGATACTTTGTGTTGATTACGGCGACAGCAGAACCGGGCTTGCGATAAGCGACGAGGGGGAAATTCTCGCGTCGCCGCTGGAGACGGTTTATATGCACGATTTCGACCGCTGCGCCGAGCTGATAGCGAAATCCGCGGCGGAAAACAAGGCGGGAATGATCGTCGTCGGTGAGCCGATAAATATGAACGGCACTCGCGGCGAGCGCTCGGAAAAGTGCAGGCTCCTCGCGGACAAGCTGAAGGAGCTTACGGGGCTGCCCGTGAGAATGTGGGACGAGCGCTCGTCGACCGTCACGGCTATCGGCTATATGAACGAAATAAACAAGCGCGGCAAAAAGCGCAAGGCAGTGCTCGATCAGGCAGCCGCCGCGGTAATTCTCGAGAGTTTTTTAGAATACAGGAAACAGCACCCCGATAACTAAAAAGGAGTTACCGAAATGTACAGAGTTTCGTTTACGGGGCATCGCCCCGAAAAGCTTCCGTACCTGAGTGAAAGAGACCCCGAGTGCGTAAAGCTGAAAGCCCGCCTTGAGGAGACTGTCCGCGGGCTTATCGCTGACGGCGCGGACGAGTTTTATTCGGGAATGGCGCTCGGTGTGGACATGTGGGCGGCGGAGCTTGTCCTCGCGCTTAAAGAGGAGTTCCCCGACATAACGCTCACCGCTGTGATTCCCTGCCCGGAGCAGGCGGAAAGGTGGGGCGAGAAGCTCCAAGTGCGCTATAACGGCATTTTGACGCGCTGCGACAAGATCATCACGACGTCGCCGCGCTATGAAACGGGCTGTATGTTAAAGCGCAACAGGGCGCTCGTTGACATGTGCGACATTCTTGTCGCGGTTTTTGACGGCTCGCGCGGGGGCACATACCAGACGGTGAATTACGCGAAATCACGACGCAAAAAAACAGTGATGCTGACGCCGTAGAAAAGCGCCGATCTCATTACAAGATCGGCGCTTCTTGTTATTTGTTTTCAACCTCCTCGGGAGCTTCCTCGGTTTGTTTCTCTTCGGCAGCGACCGCGATAGTCCGCGGGATCTCGCTCTTGCCCTTGACCTTATTCTCCCAAACAAGCACGCTGTCGAGCTTGCCTTCCCGAACGATATCGAGGAACACGCTTACGAGCTCGGGGTTAAGCTGCTTGCCCGAAATGCGCACCATTTCGTCAATTATTGTTTCGGCGTAGAGCTGTTTGCGGTACGGTCTTGTGGAGTTCATTGCGTCGAACGTGTCCGCAACCGCGATTATCTGCGCCGTCTGCGGGATCTCCTCGCCCGTTTTGCCGAACGGATAGCCGGAGCCGTCAATGTGCTCGTGGTGGAAGCCCGCGCCAATCGCGAGCTCGGGGCGGATTTCGATCTCTTTAAGAATTTCATAGCCGTTCATCGCGTGCCGGCTGATTATCTCGAACTCTTCGTCGGAGAGCTTCTGCGGCTTGCCGAGGATTTTGTCCGGAACGGCTATTTTTCCTATGTCGTGAAGGAGCCCGATGTTGTAGATATCCGTTACCTGCTGCTCGTCAAAGCCCAGCTTTTCAGCGATCATAGACGCGTACTTCGCGACGCGGAACGAGTGACCGTTCGTGTACTTGTCCTTAAGGTCGATGCACTTCGCGAACGCCTTGATTATCTGATTGACGAACGTACGGTTTTCCTCCTGCTTTTTGAGCAGACGGCGCGTTTTCACCCGACCGAGAATTATCAGCGTAAGCATTGCCGCCGCAATAATAACAAAAACTACGATCACCCAGAACCATGCGCGCTCAAAAAGCGCCTTTTCCTTGACAAATTCCACGGTAAAGGTCTCGGTGTCCTCGCCCGTCATTGTGTCGACGACGGAGAACTTGAACGTGTATTTACCGGAGCTCAGGTTCGTGTAGCTTATCGGCTGCATTTCCTGCTTCGTGAACGTTATCTTGTTGTCGTCAAAGCCCTCGAGGCAGTACGAAAGCCGCGGGTTTGTCAGCAGCGAGGTCGGCGCGAACGCGTAGATCGTAAGTCTCTTGCAGTCCGACGGGATAACCACGGGCTCGTCTTTGGAGATTATCACGCGCCTGTCGTCTATCTCGATATACGGAACGGAAAGCTTTATGCCGCTTATCGTGTTGCGCTGGTCGTTGATGTTTATCGACGAAACGCCGGAGCCGCCCGCGATGTACAGCGTTCCGTCCTCGGAAACGCAGCTGTAGGAATTCGCCGTCGCGACGCACGGAAGCCCGCAGTTCACGTCATAAAACGAATACTCAAGCTCCTCGTCGTTCAGCATATTATCGCGGTTTATCGAATAAACGCCGTTGCTTGACAATATCCAGATTCTGTCCTGATCATCAAAGAAAATATCGAAGTTGTTTGAGTACGGAAAGCTGTTGATAGTGCGGATTTTCTCGTCCTCCATATACGCGACGGAGTTACCCGTGATGACCCAATAGCCGCCTGTTTTCGGGTCCTCTTTTATTCGGAGGATTATTTCGGACTTCAAGCCGTCGTCGAAGCCCAGCCGCCCGATGACCTTCTCGCGATCGGTTATCACAATTCCGCCGCCGTCGCTGCCCATATAGATGTGCCCATTGTCGCCGCCGCAGACGGTGAGAATCTCCGTGTTGCCAATGCCGTTGCTCTCGTCGAACGTTCTTTCGATCTTACCGTCCTTGATAAGCGCCACGCCGCCGCTCGTCGCGGCTACAATCGTGCCGTCGTCGAGCTCGGTCATAGAACGCACTCTGTCCGATTTCATTCCGTTTTGCGTGTTGAAAAACTCGCAGGAGCCGTCCGCGCCGTTATAGCAGATCAAGCCCTTTTCACTGTAGGTGCAAAGCCATAGCCTGTCGCCCGCGGAATTCACTTTAATGCAGCGGATTCTCACGCCGTCGAGCTCCGTTGTGAGGTCTGTCGTTTTTTGATTTCTCTTTTCGTCGAGGACGATAAGCCCCTTGTCCGTGCCGATGTAAAGCTCGTTATTGTAGAGGCATGTCGTGTTTACAACGCGGGGGGCCAGCCCTGCCTTTTCGCTGACGTTCGAGAAATCGCACCCTACGACCTTCATAACGC
>JAIDPG010000218.1 GCA_029062865.1 Oscillospiraceae bacterium | reverse complement strand
ATTCCGCGCCCTCTTCCACCGTCATTTCAAGAACGTCGGATATGCTTTTCCCCTTGTACTTGACTTCAAGCGTTTCGCGGTTGTAGCGCCGACCCTTGCAGACCTCGCACGGCACGAATATATCGGGCAGGAAGTGCATTTCTATTTTGAGAATTCCGTCGCCCTCGCATGCTTCGCAGCGCCCGCCCTTGACGTTGAACGAAAACCGCCCGGCTTTATAGCCGCGCGTTTTCGCGTCGGTAGTCTGCGCGAACAGCTCGCGTATCTCGGTGAAAACGCCCGTATACGTCGCGGGATTTGACCGCGGCGTTCTGCCTATCGGCGATTGGTCGATCATAATAACCTTGTCAAGGTGCTCCAAGCCCTTCATATCCTTGAATTTCCCCGCGCGGATACGTCCGCGGTTCAGCTTGCCGAACAGATACTTATAAATTATCTCGTTTACAAGCGAGCTTTTGCCGCTTCCCGAAACGCCGGTCACGCACGTGAAAATGCCGATGGGGATATCAACGTTGATTTTCTTCAGGTTGTTCTCCTCCGCGCCGATGATTTTAAGCCAGCGCTCGTCGGGCTTGCGGCGTGTTTTCGGCACGGGAATTTTCAGCTTGCCGCTGAGATATTGCCCCGTGACGGATTCCTTGCACTTGAGGATCCCTTTCGCGTCGCCGCTGTACACGACGTTCCCTCCGTGAACGCCCGCCGCGGGACCTATATCGACGATCCAGTCCGCAGCGCGCATCGTGTCCTCGTCGTGCTCGACGACGATAAGCGTGTTGCCGAGGTCGCGGAGGTTTTTCAGCGTCGCGATAAGCTTGTCGTTGTCGCGCTGATGAAGTCCGATAGAAGGCTCGTCCAGAATGTAGAGAACCCCCGTAAGCGCGCTCCCTATTTGTGTCGCGAGACGAATTCGCTGGCTCTCGCCGCCCGAGAGCGTTCCCGAGCTTCGCCCGAGAGTAAGATATTCCAAGCCCACGCTCCTCAAAAAACCGAGCCGCGCTTTTATTTCCTTGAGGATTTGCCCCGCGATCATTTTCTCGCGCGTCGTAAGCTCCAGATTTTCAACGAATTTCAGCGCGTTCACCACCGACATCTGACAGAAATCGTGGATATTCAGTCCCCCGACCGTTACCGCCAGCGCCGCGTCGTTAAGCCGCTTGCCGTGGCACTTCGGGCAGACGATGTCGCTCATAAAGTCCTCCAGCGCGTCGTGAGAATACATCGCGGCGTTGGATTCCTCATAGCGGCGCTGTAAATTGTTCACAAGCCCCTCAAACGGCGTGTAGTATTGCCCGCCGCCTTGATTTCGCGGACGCTTTACAAGGATCTTTTCGCCGTTCGTGCCGTAAAGAAGCTCGTCCACCGCCTTTTTCGGGAGCTCGGCAATCGGCGTTTCAACGGAAAACCCGTGCCTCTCGGCAAGCGCGTCGAAGTACATCGCGGCAATTGTTCCCTCGTTGTACGTCCAGCCGTAAGCCTTCACGCCGCCGTCCTTGATCGAAAGATCCTTGTTCGGAAGAATGAGCTCCGGGTCGATGCGCTTGTAGCTGCCGATTCCCGTACATTCAGGACACGCGCCGAACGGATTGTTGAACGAGAACATACGCGGCACTAACTCCTCAACGGAAACTCCGTGTTCGGGGCAGGCGTAGCTTTGCGAAAAATGCAGCTCCTCGCCGTCGATGATGTCAATATAAACCATTCCGCCCGTAAGCGTTCCCGCCGTTTCAATGCTCTCCGAAAGGCGCGACTTTATGCCGTCCTTGATGACAAGGCGGTCGACGATTATTTCAATATTGTGCTTGATGTTCTTTTCGAGCTTGATTTGCTCGGAAAGCTCATACGTTATCCCGTCCACGCGGACGCGGGAGTAGCCCGATTTCCGCGCGTTTTCGAATTCCTTTTTGTACTCGCCCTTGCGCCCGCGGGCAATCGGCGCGAGCACCTGAAATTTTGTCTTTTCGGGAAGCTCAAGAACGCGGTCAACAATTTCGTCGACGGTCTGCTGCTTTATCTCGCGCCCGCAGACAGGGCAGTGGGGGATTCCGATACGCGCGTACATAAGGCGCAGATAGTCGTAGATCTCCGTAACCGTGCCAACCGTCGAGCGCGGGTTCTTTGACGTAGTTTTCTGGTCGATAGAGATAGCGGGGGAGAGCCCATCGATGCTGTCAACGTCGGGCTTTTCCATTTGACCGAGAAACATTCTCGCGTAGGACGAGAGGCTCTCCATATACCGCCGCTGTCCGTCCGCGAATATCGTGTCGAACGCCAGCGAAGATTTCCCAGAGCCCGAAACTCCCGTCAGTACTACTAATTTGTCGCGCGGGATAGTTACGTCAATGTTGTTGAGGTTGTGCTCTCTCGCACCTTTAATGATTATCTTATCGTTTGCCATTTTCTTCTCCTATTTTATTATTCCGCCGTGAAAATAACATTCATATATTTCATTGCCCTTGAAACAAATCGTTTCATTTCCTTGAAACCAATCAAATTCGCCTTGAACGGAACATTCGTAGGAATAATCGCCGTCCGAATAAGCAGCGGGGCCTCGATAAGGCATTTCAAACGGTACCCGAAGCAAGGCTTCTTTCAAAAAGTCTCCGCTGAAGCTTTCGCCTGTCACACGCCCGATATAATTCATAGCCCAATACGGCTTTTCGGCGATCCACAGCGCTTCCTCT
>JAIDPG010000217.1 GCA_029062865.1 Oscillospiraceae bacterium | reverse complement strand
CGCGTCGTGCATCGGCTCGCACTTTGCCTTTACGGTGCCGTTCTTGATGCCGCTGCCGCCGAACTTCACGTCATCGGACGTAAAGACCTCCTCATAATCCGCGTAGTACGGAACGCCTATTTCGTAGATCTCGTGGCGGACGGGCTGGAAGTTGCAGACAACTATCATCTCGTCCTTGTTCTTCGCGATTCTTCTGAACGCGATCACGGAGTTCTGGCTGTCCTCGGCTGAGATCCAGTGGAAGCCCTCCCAGCTTGTGTCGCACTCCCAAAGCGCGGGATTTTCCTTATAGAATTTGTTTATCGCCTTTACGTATTCGTGATATTTATAGTGCGGCTCGAATTCGAGAACCTCCCAGTCGAGCTGAGTCTGGAAGTTCCACTCCTTATACTGCGCGAACTCCTGTCCCATAAACATCAGCTTCTTGCCAGGGTGAGCCATCATATAGCCGAGGAACGTGCGCATCGAGTTGAAGCGATACTCGCGCGGTCCGCCCATTTTATCGAGCATCGAGCACTTACCGTAAACGACCTCGTCGTGGCTTATCGGAAGCACGAAGTTCTCCGAGAAAGCGTAGTAGAACGAGAACGTTACGAGATTGTGGTTGTACGGTCTGCCGAGCGGATCCATACTCATATAGCGGAGCATATCGTTCATCCAGCCCATATTCCACTTGAAGTTGAAACCCAAGCCGCCGATGTCCGCGGGCTTTGTTACCATAGGCCACGCAGTGGATTCCTCGGCTACCATAAGAATGTTCGGGTGCTCTCTGAACACCGCGGCGTTCAGCTTCTGGAGGAACGCTATCGCCTCAAGGTTCTCCTTGCCGCCCTTATTGTTCGGACGCCACTCTCCGTCGCGTCTGTCATAATCAAGATAAAGCATGGAAGCGACCGCGTCTACTCGCAAGCCGTCAATGTGGTATTTTTCGATCCAGTAATTCGCGTTGGAAACAAGGAAGCTCTGCACCTCGGGAAGTCCCCAGTTAAAGATGTGCGTGCCCCAGCTCTTGTGCTCGCGGCGGAACGGATCCTCGTATTCGTAGCAGCTCGCGCCGTCCCACTCGTACAAGCCCGCGGCGTCCTTCGGGAAGTGCGCGGGAACCCAATCGACGATAACGCCGATTCCCGCCTGGTGGCATCTGTCAACGAGCTTCATAAAGTCGTGAGGCGTGCCGAAGCGCGAGGTCGGAGCGTAATAGCCAATCTGCTGATAGCCCCACGAGCCGTCGAACGGATACTCGCCTATCGGCATAAGCTCGATATGCGTGTAGCCCATTTCCTTAACGTAGGGAATAAGCTCGTCTGCGAGCATTTCATAGCTTAAATAATTCTCGCCGTAATGCTTCCACGAGCCCGCGTTCACCTCGTAAATATTTATCGGGCTTTCGTAGACGTTGGACTTGGCGAGCTTTTCGAGATACTTGCTGTCCTTCCAGTCATAGCCGTCGAGATCATAAAACTTCGTCGCGGTGTTCGGGCGGAGCTCCATATGATAGCCGTAGGGATCCGCCTTGAGCTTTATAAGACCGTCGGGGGATTCTACGCTGTATTTGTAGTTGTCGAACTGCTTTATCCCGGGAACAAAAAGCTCCCAGATGCCGCCGTCGCTGATTTTTTCCATGCAGTGCTGCGACCTGTCCCAATGGTCGAAATCGCCTACCACGCTTATAGACCTCGCGTGCGGCGCCCAGCACCTGAAAACAACGCCGCTTTTTCCGTCGCGGGTCTCCTTGTGCGAGCCGAAGAAATCATACGCGTGCGAGTTCTCCCCCTGGTGGAACAGGTGAAGCGGCACATTGTATTTTTCGGGAACAACGATTGCCATTTAAAGATACCTCCAAATTTCGGTAGCGCCAAACACCCAGCGCATTATTTGATATTTTCATTGTATCATATCCGCCAAAATATTGCAATAGGTTTGTTGAAATTTTATGATTTTCAACATTTAAATTTTTCAAGTTTGTGCACTTTGACGAGGAATTCGCATGTAACTTCGCTGTAAACGTTTACATATCCGGACCGCATTATAATGTAACGTCACGAGACAGTCACCTATCCCAAGACCAGTGGGAGCGAAAAAAGCGCCTACTAAGGTGAAGCGAAGCGGAACCTTAGTAGGCGGCTAGCGCAGTCCGCGCAAAGCGCGGACTGCGCGCTTTTTCGCGACTTTAAAATAAAACGAGCCTGTCAGTATATCCAAACCGCACTATTTGTCAGCTGCCCACCGTTACGGCTACAACACTGATATCATCTCCCCTGCCGCACTCCGCCGCTCGGGCGGCTTTGGCTATCCGCTCGGAAAGGGCGTCGGGATCGGCGGGCTTGGAGAGCTCTCGTGAGAGCCACTGCTCGTCCGGGTTTGCGCCGTCCGTCATCATTACTATCACATCGCCCTTTCTCACGCTGAACTTCTGCGCCGGGACGGTGAGCTTTCCTCCCGTGCCCGCCGGCGGCGACGACAGCGACGCGCGGATAAGCCTGTCCGAGGACTTTATGTACGTCGTCGCCGCGCCCGCCTTGTAAACGGCGCACTCGCCCGTGTTGAGGTCGATCTTGCAGATGTCAAGCGTCGCGTAGCTCTCGTCGGCGCTTTTTACCATTAAGACGGTGTTCACCGTTTCGAGAGCCGCCGAGAGCGCCACGCCGCTTTTGAGCAGCTTGGAAAGCACCGAGCAAGCCATCGCGGAATCCACTCTCGCGCGGGAGCCCGTGCCCATACCATCGGACAGGATAACGTAAAGCGCGCCGTCGGCGGCGGTGAAGCAGTCATAGCAGTCGCCGCAGACGCGGTTTTCGCCGTAAGCGAGCTGATACGCTCCGACCTTCGCGGAGAGCCGCGTGCGCTCCGACGCGAGAATTCTGAAGCGCTCGTTGGAGCCGCCGATCTCGGGGAGCTCCAGCTCGCAACCGATAGCTCCGGCAAGCAGCGTGCCGAGGTACTCCCGCGTGACGCGCGGCTCGGTCGCGCCGTATGCCTCAACGCGCAGTTTGCCGTTTTTGTCCTGCATTACAAATGCCTGAGGACGCTCCACGCCGTTTTCTCTGAGGACGCGCTCGGCGCGTTCCTCGGCGGGGCGGTCGCGATAAGCGGTGAGGAGGCGCGTGTTGAGCGTTCCCATATCGCGGAGAATATCCCGCACTCCGCTTAGCTGATCCGTGTAAATTCGGCGGAGCTCCCGCACGCGGCGCTCGTCCGCCATTGCCGAAACATAGCGCGAGTATTCCTTGGAGACGGCTTTTACAACGCCGTTCGGGTCGACGCAAAGCTCGGCGCACTCGGGGCTCAGCGAAAACTCCGTCAGCTCGAAGCCCGTGCGCAGCTGAACCACAAGCCGCGCGAATTCCTTATGGAAGAGCTCATACTTTGCGCCCCAGCATGTCATCGAGTTCGGGCAGGAGCGGCAGACGCGGTCGGCTGCCTTGTCGGCTATCTCGGCGGCGCTTTGGGAGTATTTCTTGTCGAGCACCTCCGCGGCGGCGGCAATTCCGCTTCCGATGCCCGCGATAGCGTCTGCGGCGAAGTTCAGCCGCTCGTGTATCATCGCGGCGACGCCCTTATCCGCGAACGTCCCCGACGGCGCGAGCGCTCGCTCCAAAGGCAGCGTCGCAAACAAGATCCCCGAAACGGCGGCTTCCGCCAGAACGCGATAGCCGCCCTCGTCAACGTTAGTGACCAACATACCCGCGGCGCACATAAAAACAAACCCCACCGCGCGGACGATTTTTCCGCGCCCCCAATTTTTAGATAGGAAAAGGACGCTTGCGAGGGCGCTTGCCGTGATCACCGCCGCAAGCGCCGCGGCTTCGCCGGAGACGCTCATGCAGACCCCGCAAAGCATCGGCGCGATGAGGAACGGCTTGCCGCCGCGCCTCGCGGAAAGCGCCAGCGCCGCCGCTCCCAATGCGGCTCTGCCGATATTTATATAAGTATAGTCAAGCGAGCCGAGCGCCATAAAGATCCCCGCGAGGGCGATCCCGCATAACGCGGCGCATTTCGGCGAGAGGTTTTCCGTGTGCTCGCTGCGCGTTCCGCGCGGAGCTTCCGTTAGCAGATTGACGCACAGCGCGAACACGCCCGCGGTTGCCGCGGCGACTATTACGGAGAGGAGCTCCGAAGGGTTCTCCGTCTCGGCGACCCTCGAAAAGAACACCGCGATCAGCGCTGCGAAAGCTCGCTCGGCGGCGCGGAGCTTTGGCTTGCCGAAGTCGGGGATAAGCCGTGCCGCAAGGACAATCCCGACCGCTCCCAACCCCGCAAGTCCCGCGGGAAATCCGTGGAGCAGCGCACCGAGCGCTCCCCCCGCCATCGCGCAAAGCGACGGTATCCCGCTTAAGCCCGCAGCTAAAGCCGCGCCGTTCGGAGCGGCGGAAAATGTCGAACTCCCCAGCTCCATAAACAACGCTAAAAATCCCCAACCTATTGCGAGTAAAATCTCTTTTTGCGTGACTAGTTTCTTTAGTTTTTTTAACTTCTCTTTCATTTTTTATTTCCCCCTTTAGAGGCAAGAGGCAAGAATTACGCGCCTGCTCTTGCCTCTTTCTCTCTTTTTATATTAGCACTAAAGGGTCGCGTTTTCTGTCAAATTCCGTTGCGCTTTTGGGGGAGCTCTTGCGCAATTTCGTAGATTTATTGACAAACGTATGGAATTGTGATATAATTTAAATATATTTGTTTGTTTTCTCTGATAAGGAGGTCATTTATGGGAAATTCGCGCGTTGACAAGATCAACTATTACTTAGACATCTCGCAGACCGTTGCGGAGCGCGGCACTTGTCTGCGGAGAAATTTCGGGGCGATCATCGTGAACAATGATGAGATCGTCGCGACGGGCTACAACGGCGCGCCGCGCGGGCGCGTCAACTGCTCCGACCACGGGAGCTGCACCCGGGAGACGCTCGGGATCCCGAAGGGGCAGCGCTACGAGCTTTGCCGCTCCGTCCACGCGGAGGCTAACTGCATTATATCCGCGCCGCGCACCCAGATGATCGGCTCGACGCTGTATCTCTCCTGCCTCGACGCGAAAACCAGTGAGCTTTACGGCGCGGTCGAGCCCTGCTCGATGTGCAAGAGGCTGATAATCAACGCGGGGATCGCGGAGGTCATCGTGCGCACCGCTCCGGGGGAATTCAAAATATTCAAGGTTAATGATTGGATTGAAAACGACGACAGCCTGAACCTTAACGAGGGATATTAAATTGGAGCTTACGAACATCGGAACTATTAAGCGGCTTTTCGAGGAGAACGGGTTTTCATTCTCGAAGGCGCTCGGGCAGAATTTTCTGATAAACCCCGCCGTTTGCCCCGAAATTGCCGAGCGCGGCGGCTGCCGCAAGGGCGTGTGCGCTCTGGAGATCGGTACGGGCGTCGGGGTTCTGACGCGGGAGCTCGCCCTGCGGTGCGACAAGGTTCTCGCTATTGAGATCGATGAGCGGCTGAAGCCGATACTCGCGGAGACGCTTGCCGATTTTGACAACGTTGAGGTGGTTTTCGCGGACGTTATGGAGATTGATCTCGCGGAAATTCTCGCGGAAAAGTTCGGGAATTCGCCGACCGTCGTGTGCGCGAATTTGCCTTATTACATCACGTCGCCGGTGATTATGAAGATACTTGAAAGCCGCCTGTCGATCGAGGCGCTGACGGTTATGGTTCAGCGAGAAGCCGCCGAGCGCATCTGCGCGAAAACGGGCACGCGGGAATGCGGCGCGATAACCTACGCCGTCAGTTATTTCAGCGAGCCGAAAACGCTTTTCCGCGTCAACCGCGGGAGCTTTTTGCCCTCACCGAACGTAGACAGCTCGGTCATTCGGCTTGACGTGAAGCCGAGCGGCGGGCTCTCTCCGGAGCGGGAAAGGCTGATGTTCCGGCTTATCCGCGCGGGGTTTTCTCAGCGAAGAAAGCAGCTCCAGAACCCGCTTTCAAGCGAGATTAAGCTGCCGAAAGCCGAGGTCGCCGGGCTGCTTGAAAAAATAGGGAAAAAGCCGACTGCCCGCGCCGAGGAATTAACGTTAGATGATTTTATCGCACTTGCAAATGCTATAAACTAAAAATCCCCCGCCGAAGCGGGGATTTTAGACTGTATAAAAAGTCTGTTATCAGGCTGGCGAGAAACCCTCAGATGCTAGGAAGCCCCACCACGGCTAGCCTTTGTGGCTGCCGTGGTGGGGCTGACGACGCAGATGAGCTGTCTCTTATACAAAAATCAGAGCCCACCAGACAAGAGGCAATATAGTATGCCGGCTTT
>JAIDPG010000216.1 GCA_029062865.1 Oscillospiraceae bacterium | reverse complement strand
CAGGTGGAGGCTATCAATAACTTCATTTCGGAGAGCGTAAAAAATCACCCTGCAGAGCTTATCGGCTTTGGGGCAATGCACCCCGACTATCCGAATATTTCCGCGGAAATCGAGCGGATAATTTCGCTTGGGCTGCGCGGGATAAAGCTCCACGGGGATTTTCAGGGCTTCGCGCTTGACGACGAGCGGGCGTTCCCTATCTACGAGGCGGCTGAGGGGAGACTGCCGATTTTGTTCCACAACGGCGATGCGCGCTCCGATTTCACCTCTCCGGAGCGGCTTTTGCGCGTCGTGAAGCGGTTTCCGAGGCTCACCGTTATCGGCGCGCATATGGCGGGATGGTCGATGTGGGAGAAAAGCACGCGGCTGTTCCGCGAATATCTTGAGGAAAACCCCGAAAGCCCCGTTTTCGCCGACTGCTCAAGCTCGCTTTACGCGCTGTCCCCCGAGCAAGCCGCCGAACTTATCCGAAAATTCGGTGTGAACCGCGTGATGTGGGGCACGGATTATCCGATGTGGGACGCGAAGGAGGAGCTCGCGCGGTTCGCAAAGCTCCCGCTTACGGATACTGAAAAAGAAATGGTGCTCGGCGGGAACGCGCTGCGACTTCTGGGCGAGAATTGATTACGAAATTTTGCGTTGACATTTCGCTTTCGGCACGGTATAATTCTCAATAAAGCAAAATTTGAATTAGGGAGGTTATTTAAATAGATTATATTAAGATGCTGCGTGAGGACAGCGATTTGTCAGATATTTTGTGCGATGTTTGTGATGTGGAAATTCTTCGGGAATTTAAAACGCCCGAGGACGAATTCGGGCACTTGACTTATAATATCTCCGGAAAAACATTCGCCAGATCGGGCGACAGAAGTGAGTACATTTTACTTGAAGACGGATCAATTGGTTTTTGGGGAAGCGAAGGAGCTTGCGGTAGGATCGCGGAAAATTTACAAGATTTTTTTGAGTTTGTGATAATCTGCCCGTATTGGGAGGACTATTTGGATGTAGATAAATACCAAGACCCGGAGGAGCTTGAGAGGTTTGCGAAAGAGGTCTATGAAAACTATGCTGACTCGGCTGACTTTGATTTGCCATAAGCGCAGCAAAAACTGTTGGAGAGCTTAGGGATTGAAAAAGCGAATGTTGTTGATATATTGATGAAGTTCTATGATTGTACAAGGCGTGAGCCTCGTTTCATTTATACATATACGGAAAATGACGGCAGCACACACAGCGGCACAGGTTCATTATTCGACTGTTGATATTGTTTTTTAGAAAATATAATAGAGAAATATACCTCACCAAACAGAAGAACAAAAACCGGCGTCGCCTATCAAGGCGACGCCGATGTTGTTTGAATAAGCTCCACAAGCTCATTAAGAGCCGCGCGGCGCTCTTGCTCGTTTAATCGTCCGCCGCCGCGCGTCTTGAACTTCGCCGAAACGCGGAGCACGCCCTCGCCTATCAGCGGATCGTCCGTGATTTTAATGCCGTAAGCCTCGCACGTCATCTCCTCGCCACCGCACTTGAAATTCAGCGTGGTTTTGTGTGAACGCTTTGACGTGAGCATTTGGGCGGCGGTGGCGCGGGCGCTCAGACTTTCGCCGAGAACGCCGCTTTCATAGTGACGAGAACCGCTTAGAACAGCGGTTTTTCCGTCGTCGGAGCTTGTCATTCCGCTGCCGTTTTCCGTAATCGTGAACATCGGGAGCAGCGATGCCTTGCCGCCCTCGCTGTCCGCAAGCAGATCAAGCAGCGTCGTTTTCGGCGAAACGCCCATATCGCTCGCGTTTTCGATAAGTGACAGCGGCTTGTCCGCGGAGGTTATGCCCTCGGTGAACTGAAGCGCGGCGATGTCCTCGGCGAGCTCGCCGCTTTCGACACAGCAGACGGGCATATTCAGACTGCATCTCAAATCGAGATACAATGACCGAAGAGCGGGCTCGGCGCTTGTTTCCTCAAAGCCGCTGCCGAGGATAAGAAGCTTGGTTTCGCTCATATAAATGCGCTTGCCGTCGACCAGCGAGATGTCGTCGATCGCCGCCGCAAGGGTCTCGCCCTCGCCGTTCACGCGGATAACGTTCTCCTGCGACGCGTCTATCGTGTCCCCGCCGCTTCCGCCGCTGCTGAAAAGCATCGCCGTGACGTGATACTTCCCGTCGTAGTCCACCGCAACCGCCTGGATTATCGCGCGGTTGCCGAGCTCCGTCGCGTCGCCGCAGCCCGTGAGCGTTATTAACGCGATAATGCCGATGATCGCGAGCACTATGCGGTTTTTACTCATTGCGCCTCTCCCCTTTCAAGTCGATTTTCGGGAGCATTTCGCGAACGCCCCGCGCGGTAAACCTCCGAAACGGCGTTCACGGCGGCAAGCGCCATAACTCCGCTTCGAAACGCCGCACCAAGCGACCACACCGCCGCCGCGAAGCCGTCAAGCCGCTTGAACAGCGAGATATCCGAGAGCGAAGCCGCCGCCAGGAACGGGAACTCGCAAAGCCCGTACATCTCCCGCAGGACAAGGCAATTCATCACGGTTATCCCGACCGCGGCGAGCGTTGAGAACAGCGCGAAAAGCAACGCCGTCCGCCCGAGCTCGCTCTTGCGGTTGTGCGAAACATACGGGAGCATCGCGGCGAAGATCAGATACTCGCCGCCGCGCATCAGGCGCTCTATTACGTCGCCGACAAGCGCCGTCCAATCGCCAAGCCGCGTGAAGCTCTCAAGCGATTGATTGTTGATATACGGGATATTGCCGAGCATTACCGCCACGGTCACAAGCGCCGCCGCTATCAGGAAGATCGCGCCCGAACGCGCCAGCGCCTCCGTTCCCATAACTACCGAATAAACCGCGAAAATAACGCCGATTGCGAAAACTATCCACATCGCGCCGCCTGGCAGCAGGTTTTTCACGGCGAACTGCGACAGTCCGATAAGCGTCCGAAGCGCCGCGGCAAGCAGCAAAAGCCCCGCGAACACCGCGCCGAGCCACCCGAGCGCTCGGCTTTTGTTATAGACCGCGCGGTGGACGTTTGTACCTTTGAACGAATACACAATAATTGGCAATGCCGCGATAAACCGCAGCAGCTCCGAAATCGCAGCCGCGAGGACGGCTTCGAGCGGCGTTCCGCCCGACGAGCGCGGGTAAACGATCTCCGCGCTCAGGCGCGAGATCATCAACACACAGAACAGCTGCGAACAACTGATTTTAGGATATTTTTCGTATTTTTCTTGCATAAAAATCTCCTGATTTTGATTTGCTTCGATAAACGCGCAATTCTTGCCTCCAGTAGAACTAACTACAGGATCTATTCTCTATTTACTCCATGAAGGCTCTGCACCGAGACATCTCCCTTCGCCATTCGCTTCCAGCTCACTCTGACAAGCATATCCCGCATCGCCTTCGGCGAGAACGGTGAGATCGGCGCCATATAGGGAATTCCGTAGGTGTTAAGCGAGCACATTTTTATGATAACAACGCCCGCGGCGAGCAGCAGCCCGTAAAGCCCGAAAACGCCGCCCGCAATGATATAAATAAATCTCAGCACAACTACCTTTTCGTAATTCTGCGGAACAACAAAGCTGCAAAGCCCCGAAAGCGCTACGATAAGCACCATCGGCGCTCCGACAAGCCCCGCCGTTACCGTGATGTCACCGATAACAAGCCCGCCGACTACTCCGATAGCGTGACCTATCGGGCGCGGAAGTCTTATTCCCGCCTCGCGGAGGATCTCGTACATAAAGTGTATGAAAAGGCACTCCACCATAAGCGAAAACGGCGCGGTCTGCTCCGCGGCGGCGAGATTTAAGATAAGAGACGACGGCAGCATTTCGGGATTGTAGCTCGCCACCGCGACATACGCGCCCGGCAAAAACAACGTGATAAAATACGCGACGAGCCTTACCAAACGTATAAACGCCGCGTAGAACGGCTTTTGAGTGTAGTCGTCGAGCGTCTGGAAGCTCTCGATAAAGAGGTGCGGCACGATAAGCGAGAACGGCGTGCCGTCTACGAGAATTCCGACGCGCCCCTCGTAGAGCTTCGCCGCGAACGTGTCCGGACGCTCGCACGTGCCGCACTCCGAAAAGAACCACCCGCCCTCGCCCTCAAGATACGGCTGAATGTAGCCGCTTTCGAGGATAGTGTTTAAATCGACGGAATTCAGCCGGTTCTTAACGTTTTTAAGAAGCTCGGGCGATACCTTGTCGGAAATATAGCAAACGCAGATATCGGTATTTGAACGCGAGCCGAGCGTGCTCATCTCAAAAACCAGCGTCGGGGATTTTACCCGCCGCCTTATCATTGACATATTCGTCCGGATAGCCTCAACGAAGCCCTCTCGCGAGCCGCGGACGTTCAGCTCGCTTGACGGCTCGTCGATACCGCGCGTGCTGTAGCCTTGAATCCCGATGCCGATCGCCGTCGTGCAGCCGTTCACGAGAATTATCGCGAAGCCCGACTGTAATTTCAGAACCAGATCGCCGAGATTTTTTATCTCCAGCTGCTCCGCCGCCGTGAGATATTCCGTAAAAAGCCGCCCGAGAAGCTCCGAGGGCGTCATCCGCTCAAAGTTCCCAAGCGCGTTAAGCTTGCTGTAGATAAGCTCCGCGAGCGTGCCCGTGCTTGCCATTCCCTCGCAGGTAAGCACGACGATGCGGTTTCCCCCGACCGCGCCCGGCTTTACGATAACGTCGGAGGAATTGTCCGTGTAGATTTTGATATTCCTAAGGTTTTCGTCAACGTCCGCGCTGATGGAAATCTCGGGCGAAATCCTTGTGTGTACGTTTTCTTCCATTTTATAATCTCCTTTTGTCGTATTTTTTCCCAAATATATTGAAATATTCCGCAAATTATGCTATAATATAATAAACAGATAAAAACACGCTTTTCCCCGCCGCAGGAGGGAAAAGCCCAACAAATAAAAAAATCCGGAGGAGTTATGATTAATAAACTCAAAATGGCGATGATAGAATATTTCGCGAAGGACGCGAAGAGAATTCAGCACTTTCTGAAGGTTCACGAGCTGGCGGGGCTTATCGCGGCGGTCGAGGGGCTGGACGAAAAAACGCGGCTCACCGTCGAGGCAGCCGCGGTCGTCCACGATGTTGGGATAAAAATCGGCGAGAAGCTGTATGGAGTCTGCACGGGAAAGCAGCAGGAGCAGCTCGGTCCGCCTATGGCGAAGCGTATGCTCGCCGACGCGGGCTTCCTGGAGGACGTGATCGAGCGCGCGTGCTATCTCGTCGGGCATCACCACACGTACGACAACATTGACGGCATAGACCTGCAAATCCTGATTGAAGCGGATTTCCTCGTCAATCTCTACGAGGACGGCGTTTCAAGAGACGGCATTGTCTCGGCGTTTAATTCGATTTTCCGCACGAATACTGGCAGGCTTCTCTGCAAGCAGATGTTTGGGATTTAGGCTTCTTAACACAAAATCACCCCCGCCTTAGGCGGGGGTGATTACTGTAAAATTACTTTTTCTTTGTGGTTTTCGCGGCGGTCTTTGCAGTCTTTGCGGCGGTTTTGGTTGTCTTTGCCGCGGGCTTTTTCGCCGCGGTTTTCGCAGGAGCTTTTGCGGATTTCTCCGTTTTTGCCGCAGACTTTGCGGCTTTGGGCTTCTCTTCAGGTGCGGCGGACGCGGAAGCTGCTTCCTCCATAACGTCCTCCTCGTCGCGGAGGTTGAACAGCTCTACGAGCTTCTCCATCTCCTCCTCGGTGAGGGAAATTCCCTTGCTCATTCGCGTGTGATCGGGCGACCAGTCGCGGATATCGAATTTCGGCTCGCGGTCATTCCAGCTAACCAGATTAAGCTCGCGCGTCCAGCCCTTTGCAGTCTCGGAAATGACGCCGAGCTCCTTTGTGATCTCAAATGTAATCTCTGCCATAATTGCCTCCTGTTTTTCTCTTTGGGGTAAATTTATTTTTTCTTCTTGATAACCGTTGAATCCGCGACGACTATGTTGTCGTACACCGCGTGATATTTCGGCGGAACGAGCTTGTTTAAATGCAGCTTGCCGAAATACCAGCCCGTGAACTCCGCGTTGTCGTAAATGCCGTTGAGGTACGTGTTGATGTGGTTGCGCTCGCCGTTTCCGAGGAGGAAATCCTGCATCTTTGCGGGAGGCTCATAGGTCACGATAAAATCAACCTTGTTGCCCGCCTTCTCGAGATTGCTTAAGCCCTCGTTCAGCTCCTCATCGCTCGGGATCTCGCGCGCCCACCAGTTCGAGCCCTGTTCGAGCTCGTAGATGTCGTCGGTCTGTCCGCCGCCGAACGCGAACACCGTCTTTTCGGCGATCGTGTAAACCTGCCCGCGCAGGAGCTGGCGCAGCTTTCCGCTTATCTGGCGCGTTTTGCCGCCGCACCACTCGCTTACCTCGTATTGCTCCAGGAGATCGTAATTCTCGTGCGAGCCCTCAACGAAGAGCACGTTGTAGCGCAGCTTCCCGATTTTCTTCAGCAGCTTCCTCTCCTTGGGGCTTCCGTCCCAGATGAAGCCGAAGTCGCCGCAGATTATCAGCGCGTCGTTCTTCTTCAGCTTGCGAAGCGCGGGTGATTTGAACCTTGAGAAATCGGCGTGCGTGTCGCCCGTTATGTAGATCATATCAGACACTCCTCACGTGTATGACGGATATTTTTCCCGCATACAAAAAATCTTACAAATTTCTTACAATTTTGAAAAAACCCTTTACATTTGCATACATAATTTGGTATAATATATATGGACGTTTAGGGAATATGTTCCCCTATATATAATAATAACCGAAAAAAGAGGATTTGTCTATATGAAAACAGCAAAATTTTTCACAATATTTTTCACATTTATTCTGATTTTTTCTGCATTTGGTACAAATATATTAAGCAGAACCGCCGACGCGGCGTTTTCGCCGACGTTCGATCTGTACAGCGAGGGCGTTTATATGGTGAATCTTGACACCAATATCGTCGTCGCGTCGAAAAATCCCGACAAGCGGCTCTACCCCGCTTCCACCGCGAAGATCATGACCTGCCTTGTCGCGCTGGAGAACGTCAAAGACTTCAACGCGAAGGTGGATTGCGATTACAAGTGCTTTAACGAATTCTGGGGCGACAACCCGAATTACTACAACGCTTCCAACGCCGCGATTGAGGGCGAGCAGAGCAACCTTACGTTCAACGACTGTATGTACGCGCTGATGATAAGATCGGGCTGCGAAGCGGCGAACATCATCGCTTATAACGTTTGCAACGGCGATATTGACGCGTTTATCGACCTGATGAACAAGACCGCGACTAAAATCGGCTGCCAGAACACGCACTTCTCGAACACGCACGGGCTGTTCGACGAGAACACCTACACGACGGCTTATGATATGTATCTTATCACAAGATACGCGATCGATAAGTACCCCGGGTTTATGAGATATTGCTCGGCAGATGAATACGATATGCCCGCGAACACCTACAATCCCGACGGCTACACGATCTATTCGACGAACAGAATGATGGCGACCGAAAGTATGTATTATACGGCGGGAGTTAAGGGAATTAAAACGGGAAGCATCAACGAATATAATCTCAAAAAAGGCAACGGCTGGGACAGCGAAGCTAAGGACGGCTTCTGCTCGCTTGTGACGATGTGCGAGAAGGACGGCTACAAATATCTTCTTGTAACGCTCCAGGCGCCGTATTACGACACCGAGGGCGAAAGCCAGGTCACTCACTTTGAGGATCACAAGAAGCTCTACGAGTGGGCGTACAGCGAATTCGAGCGCAAGCAGATAATCGGCGAGAACGAGCAGGTTATGATGATCGACGTGATCATGGGGCGCGACACCGACAAGGTGGGTGTTGTGACAACGGAATCGTTCTCGACGCTTATCCCGAAGAGCCTTGACAGCACGGCGATCCAGCAGATTGTTCCGACCGTCGATCCGTACCTCGCGCCGATCAAAAAGGGCGAGCCCGTAGGCGAGCTTGTGCTGAAGCTGAACGGCGAAACGCTGACGACTATCCCGCTTGTGATCGAGGAGGAGGTTGTCATCGACACCATCGCGAAATACAAGGACAGAGTGAAAACCGTAATGACCTCGCCGGGTGTTGTCGCGTCGATAGTTATCTTCTTCGTGACGCTTATCGCGTTTCTGGTATCGAGATTTTTTACGAAAAAAATGCTCGCGAAAAACGCGGATATGCAAAGGCGCAGGAAAATCCAGATGGCGCCGAAAAAGAAATAAAAAACAGCGCGAATTCCCCGCTCTCGGCGGGGAATTAGGGCGTGTTCACATTAACCGAAATGCCCGGATTTTGAAGCGGCTTTTTCGCATAACAAGGAAAAAATCCGCAGTAATACTGTATGTATTTCAAGGATTTTTGACGTAGTTATGCGGAAAATCCGCCAAAAGACGGGCGTTGAGCGTTAATGTGAACACGCCCTAGCTTGAAAAGCAGGAAACGACAATGATGAACGTTAATTTTATCGTCATGGGAAAGCTCAAGGAGAGCTTTTACCGCGAGGCTTGCGCGGAATATCAGAAGCGGCTCGGGGCGTTCGCTAAGGTGACGGTGAAAGAACCTCCGCCCGAGGAGCTTCCGCAAAGCCCCTCCCCCGCGCAGATCGAAAAGGCGCTCGAAAAGGAAGCGGCGCTTATCGGGGAGCAGATCAAAAGCGGCTATAAGATCGCGCTTTGCGTTGAGGGCAAGGCGCTTTCAAGCGAGGAGCTCGCAAAAAAGCTCGGCGTGCTGGGAACAAGCGGCGTTTCAACGGTGAGTTTCATCGTCGGAAGCTCGTTCGGGCTTTCGGAGACGCTCAAACGCGAATGTGACTTCCGACTGTCGATGTCCCCGATGACATTCCCGCACGCCCTCGCGAGGGTAATGCTGTTTGAGCAGGTCTATCGGGCGTTTTCGATCCTTAATAATTCCAAATACCACAAATAAATCCGGCAATTGATGAATAATACGGATACCTCCGCCTGCGACGGGGGTATCCGCGTTTTTATACGGTTTGGCGGACTTTCCGTCGCTCGGGATTTTTTTATTAAAAGGGGTTGCAAAATGTATCGGAAAATGTTATAATAGAAATAGTGCGATAGCGCACATATTTTGTTTACCAAAAAGAGGTGAGAAAAATGAGCGGCGACGGTCGAAGTCGAAGTAGAATAAAAGAATACCGCCGCGCTTGTTTGCGGCTTTGAAAAGGAGCTGAGCCTATTGGTAAATTATTACAGAACTATTGAGGGAAAAATTACTGAGATCGAGAGCATCGAGCCGGGGTGCTGGATAGCGCTGACCGACCCGACGGAAACGGAGATCTCGGATATTGAAGAGGATATGCACATTGAGCGCGACTATATCCGCGCCGCATTGGACGAGGAGGAGCCGTCGCGTATCGAGGCAGACGACGGCGTTACGCTTATCGTCGTGGACTACCCGATCGCCGAGCAGGACAACGACCCGAACCGCACGCTGCTCTACTCCACAACCCCTATGTCGCTTATCATCACGGACAAGAACGTCATCACCGTCTCCGCGAAGGAGAACGTCGTGCTGGACGAGATCGCCAAGGGCGTTGTTAAGGGCGTTCGCACCGAGCAGAAAACGCGGTTTGTGTTCACGGTTTTGCTGCGGATCGCCGCGCGTTACTTGCAATACCTCAAGCAGATAGACAAGCTGTCGAACTTCGTCGAGGCGAAAATGCACCGCTCGATGCAGAACAAGGGGCTAATTCAGCTGCAAGGACTGGAGAAATCGCTCGTTTATTTCTCGACCTCGCTGAAATCCAACGAGGCGGTTCTTGAAAAGCTGATGCGCGGGCGCTTCTTGAAGCTCTACGAGGAGGATCAGGACCTTCTCGACGACGTAATGATAGAGGTCAAGCAGGCTATTGAGATGACGAGCATTTACTCGAACATCTTAGGCGGCACTATGGATACGTTCGCTTCGATTATCTCAAACAATCTTAATATAATAATGAAACGAATGGAAACGATAACGATAATTCTCACAATGCCGACGATAGTTTTCAGCTTTTACGGAATGAACCTGAACGAAGCCGCAAACGGCTTGCCCATCGCGAACGTGTGGTTCCCGATAGCGCTGAGCGTCGTGCTTTCGGTATTTATTGGGCTTTGGATAACAAAAATCGGAAAATTCAAATAATTGCTCTCCCCGCTCTCCGCGGGGAGATTATATTTTAAAAAAATCTTGCTTCCGGGTGTGAGGTTTTTGATTTTCGTTCGTCTAATAAAGTGAAAGGGGGGCGTTCTAAATGGGTAACGGTGAAAGTAGCTACCGCCGCTATCTTTCCGGCGACGACGAGGGCATGACAGAGCTTGTCCGCGACTTCAAGGACGGGCTGATCTTCTTCCTTTGCGGATTTACGCGCGACATCGGCACGGCTGAGGAGCTCTGCGAGGACACGTTTGTGAAGCTCGCCGTGAACAAGCCGAGCTTTGACGGGCGCTCGTCGTTCAAGACGTTTTTGTATACTATCGCGCGAAACACCGCGCTCGATTGGAAACGCGCACGCAAGCCCGCGATCTCGATAGACGACATCGCCGAGCTTGAAGCGGACGAGCGGAGCTTAGAGGAGGAATACCTCCGCGAGGAGCGCCGCATAAGCGTCCGCCGCGCTATGGATAAGCTGAAGGACAGCTATCGGCAGGTTTTGTGGCTTACATATTTCGAGGAGCTTTCAAATAAGGAGACCGCCGAGGTTATGGGAAAAAGCGTTCACAATATCGAAACGCTTGTGTCCCGCGCGAGAAACGCGCTTAAGAAAATACTCGAAAAGGAGGGTTTTACGTATGAAAACATATGAGGAAATGGCTCGCGACGTGCTGAAAAGGCGCGACGAGGAGCTTTTAAAAACGCAGCAGACATCACAGCTTAACGCTCCGCCGGAAGTGGTTTATCCCGGTGAGATGAAGAAGCGCAGCTGGCTGCCGAGAATAGCAATTCCGTGCGCGGCGGCTGTTCTGGTGGGAGTTGTCGGGCTGAATGTTTGGAAGAATATCCGCAGCAATCAAAACCCAAATCAAACGCCGGGTATTGCCGCCGCGGACGAGGATGGAGAATATACTTTCCAGAACTTTGTCAGAGAAGAGCCCGAGAGCATTTACAAGGGCGGTGAGTGCTATTTTAGCATCAACCTCGCCAAGAGGTGGAACGTCTATAGTCAACCCGCGCTTTTGGAGGAGGATTTCCGTCCTATCGACGACGACAAAATAAACAATTACTACGGAATGGAGTTTGACAGGCTTTCAACGCTTTTCCCCGAATGGGAAAGCACGCACGAGCCTTTCGGAACGTATGAGCACGACGAGGACGACGGCTTTGTGGCTTCGCACGCAGTGATTTCCTCCACGAACTCGATTACCTATAAGCCCGATGCGGGAAGCACCGTTATCGTTTCAGCACGCTATCAGAGTTACTGCTCCGCAAGCGTGGACGATGCACAGCCCTCCATTGTAAACGGCTTTGACGCAATGATCTATCATATTCCGATCAATGAAGCATACGCCGCGGATATTACAATGGGCAATGTAACTGTAACTATCCGGTCTTCCTTTTTGGACGAGTATGAATTTTGTAATATCCTCAACATTTACACCGCGCCGCCCGAAAGCTTGGATATAGACAATTATGATAATCAAAATCAGACTATGGAAAACAAGATCGTTCTTCTTGACAACAGACCCGACTTTATTTTGAGGGATATTCACTACGAGCCGGATTACACCGACTACTCGACCAACCCGGATGTTATCTGGCGCAGATATTCGGCGGAGGAGCTGAACGCGGTTTACGGCTTGGATTTCTTGTGCTTTGACAAACTTCACCCCGACTGGACGAAGTTCTACAATGAACTGGAGTTTGGCGTATATTACAAGACGGATAACCACGCAATCGGCGGGGATATTCCGCAAAACTGCGAGATACTCGAAGCGAGGAACGAGGTAAAATACCGTATTTCTGAGGACTATAGTATCACGATTATAACCAGACTTGGCGAAATCCCCGACGGGGACGTTGAACACTCCGTTATTAACGGCTACGACGCGGTTATCTTCCGCGAAAGCCCGCGGCACAACATCTTCGGCGCGATTATTGATATGGACGGAACTTTGATTTGCGCAACTATGGAGATGACGACTTCTAAAACGGAGTCGGGCGAGGAGTTTGTGGATTTGCTCCGCGAGTACACTAGCGAAGCGGCGAAATATGTCAAGCCCGAAAGCATCACACCGAGCGAGTTCACGGTATTCAACGCGGTTGACCCGTTTGACGATTACATCACCTACGAGGTTAGCTGGGACGTTGAAGCCTGCTGGTGGAAGAACACCTCGGCGGGAATTCGGTGGGATATATCCAAAGAAGTTGTGGAAGCAGACACGTGCCTCGGCTATCTCAAGGACTTCTTCGGAACGGACAAATTGCCCGTTGACGAGCAGTACAAGGGCAATTTTATGCGGAGAAAGGACGATGGCGAGTTCTATTGCCACTTCAAAGGCAGCGCGAAGGCTTACTCTCCTGTTGACGGCAAGGTTGTCGGCGCGTGCTACGGCTCGTACAACCGCGGGCTCGGAAACTCCGTCGCGGTGGAGTTCGGCGACGGCAAGTACTTCATCATCGGGCATCTTGATGAGATAAACGTTGCGGTCGGCGACACTGTTAAGGCGGGGCAGGAGCTCGGCGTTTGCGGGAACTCGGGGAATGTATATGAATCCCCTGCCGCAATCTCGCTTATCACAATGCAAAAGGTTGACTAACAGCATTTCAGCTTACGCTTCAGCATATATTTCGGATAATGCTCCCCGCTTTTTAAGCGGGGGGCGTTTCCCGAATTAAGAAAGGAAAATATTATGAAAAGTATAATCGCTGTTATAATAGCGTTTTTTACGCTTTTGACCTCAGGGCACGGCGGCACCACCGGCGATCCGGTTGATCCCACCGACGTGCCGCGGGTAATGATGTTCACGATGCATAACAATTGGGCTTGGGGAATACAGCAGAGCGTTATGGTTATCGACAGCGACGGCAACTGCTATTTGCAATACACGGACAATTCAAATCACGATTACAACTACGGCAATATGCCCGACGGCTGGATCGACCTTAAGGAGGACGGCTGGTACGAAAAGCTGGTTGAGATAACCGAAACAGGCGAATATATAAATACATTCACGGAAAACGCGAACCTTATCCGTAATAACGTCGGGAATTTCGAGAGCTGGGGAAAGCTTCCCGTTAAAGAATACAACGACGGCTGCTGCGACTACGGCGTTAATACGCTTTACGGCGTGTATTACGCCGAGGGCGGAATGGGCTTAACGGAGCTCGCGTGCGTCGGCGACGCAATGGAGTGCCGCGACAGTAAAGAGGTAATGAAATTCGTCAACGGCACGGGGCTTATGAGTATGAAAAAATTCACATAAAAAAGCCGCCCGAAAGGGCGGCTTTTTTATTGTTCTTTCATGTGAATATCAAGCTGGTCGTAGGGAATCGAAATTCCGTTTTCGGCAAACGCCGCGCGGACTTTTTCGTTCATATCGAAATAGATGTCCCAGTAATCGTCCGTCGCGCACCAAGCTCT